>PBYL01000166.1 GCA_002729595.1 Thalassovita sp.
AATCTTGAACTAGTAATTAGCAGTGCAGCGAAAAGCAATATTTTGTTGAAAGAGAAAATATACTTTTTCTGTAAAAATGTTACATCCATCATTATTCAGGCAGTATTAATATTTTAGTAGTCTTATTAACGCCTGTATCTTACATTAAATATGGAGTTGATTGTATTAGAGCAGAATTAATAGTTAATAGCTGTTATGGGATTTAAATAATCTTAAAATGATAAAGGGATGATGTCAATTTTCATCAACTCATCAATTTTACTATAAAAATTTCCCATAGAGTTATTAACTAATATTAGTTTTTAGGTAGATTTTATTACTACTAAACTATCTGAATGGAAATTCTTATTACAGTATGAGTTAGTGTATTCCCAATATGTATTACATCGATAAGAGTAATGTGATTGATTGTTTTAATCTCATTTACATACATCTTGAATGTATATAATATGTAGGAAGCTATGTATAATTAAAATTGATTATGTGTATTGTATGAGCTAAAGTTTTAAAAAATCTACTTTTAACTTAAATATTAGACATGATACTTCATAAGTATTTTCTATCAATAGAAGAGGGGTGAGCTATAATTTGATATAAATTAATTATCTTATTGAATAAATGAAAAAGAGGTGTACTTTCAATTTAAGTACACCTCTTTTTGTTAGAAGTTATTTTATAAAACTTTATTCGCTTTGATAAACTTCTTCATTTATTCCTAATTTGTTTCTTGATATAAGTTCTACAGGAAACTCCCATAAATAGCGAACATAATCTAAAGTGCTTTCAGCATCTTTAGGATTAAGTCTCTTATCATTTGTAATCTGGTGAAGTAGATGCAACTTTCTGTTCGAATATCTATCTACTTTAACTACCTGAATATCTGGAACAAACTGCGCTCTTTTATATTGTTCGCTTAAGTATTCTCTTATCCTGCGATAACCTTTCTCGTTATGTATGGCTTCGATTTCATATTCATCTTCATTCTCGAAGTCGGCAATGGTAAACAAGCGCATATCTCTCATTACTTTAGGTGATAAATATTGAAGAATAAAACTATCATCTCTAAAGTTTTCCATCGCATAATGTACTTCATCAAGCCAGTTTTTGCCAATTAAATTTGGAAACCACTCTTTGTCTTCAGAGGTTGGGTTTTGGCAAATTCTTTTAATATCCATAAAAATATTGAAACCCAAAGTATATGGATTTAGCCCTGAGAAGTATTTGCTATTATATTCTGGCTGGTAAATTACAGAAGAATGACTGTGCAAAAACTCGAGCATAAAGCCATCATTCAAATACCCTTGATCATACATTTCATTTATGATGTGATAATGCATAAAAGTGGCAAAACCTTCATTCATTACTTTAGTCATCCCTTGTGGGTAAAAGTATTGAGCTACTTTTCTAACAATTCTTACCAATTCTCTCTTCCAAGTTGGAAGTGTAGGTGCATTTTTTTCTATAAAGTAAAGTAGATTTTCTTCAGGTTCATCGGGGAAGTTATGATCACTTTTTCTTCTTTTTTGAGAAGGCATTACTAAATCTATTGGAAGAGTTTTCCATAGTTCGTTGTAATTCTCTCTTTTTATGTTGGTAAGCCTTTTTAGTCTTTCTTGTTCTTCTACTGGAGAAAGTTTAGGTGGTTTGTGGTACTTATCAATACCATGATTCATTAAAGCATGGCAAGCATCCAATACCGCTTCAACTTCTTCTGGACTATGGTCTTCTTCGCATTTAAGCACAAACTTTCTAGCAAACACCATATAGTCAATAATAGAATCTGCTGATGTCCAGTCTTTGAACATATAGTTATTCTTAAAGAAAGCATTATGGCCTTGGCATGCATGAGCAATAACCAATACCATCATACAAGTGGTGTTGTTCTCCATGTTATAGCTAATGCATGGGTCTGAATTAATCACCATCTCATAAGATAGACCCTGTCTTCCTTTAGAGTAGTTATTCTGGTTAAAAACAAAATCTTTCCCAAATTTCCAGTGAGGGTATGAGGTTGGCAGACCGATTAATGAATAAGCATCAATCATTTGCTCAGCAGTAACAATCTCAATTTGGTTTGGGTAAATGGTTAAATTGAATTTGTCTCTGCCAATCTGGGTGGTTACTTCATCGGCTGCTTCGAGCGTGTCGTAATTCCAGTTTTTTGCACAGAATAATTTTTTATAGCTTTCAATTTTCGACATTCTCTTTTGTTTTAATGAAAATGTACATATTTACTAATATGCATGAAATAGAAGGCAAACATTAGGCTGTTGCCTTTTTTATATCTTTTTTAAAGAGTCCCTTAAAGACAGGCCAAATCTGATTTACATCGTAAATGTTTCGCATTGAAAAGCGTTGGCTATCTCTAAACTTCTGATAAACTTGCCAAAGAGCGCCATCCATATCATGGTCATTTATTTCAATATAAGCCATAAATTGGATGATTGGAAGCACATCTCTTTCTAAAATTTTCCCACAATCAATCGCATCACGATCAGACCAAACGTCACCATCTGTTGCTTGGCAGCAGTATACATTCCATTGGTCAGTATCATATCGCTCTTTTATGATTTTATGCATTAATTCAAGCGATGGTGCAACCACAGTTCCTCCACTTTCTCTAGAGTTAAAAAACTCTTCTTCATCAACCTCTTTTGCCAAAGTGTGGTGTCTGATAAATACGATCTCTACATTCTTATAAGACTTGGTTAGAAAAAGATATAGCAGGGTAAAAAACCTTTTTGCTATATCTTTTTCGTGGTAACCCATTGAAGCAGATACATCCATAATACAAAACATTACAGCAGATGTAGTTGGTAGTGGTACCTGCTCAAAGTTGTTGTATCTTAAATCTACTTCTTCGAAGAAAGGGATTGTGTTTGAGTGCCTTTTGGCTGTTTCAATTTCTTCGATTAACTCAAGTCTTCTTTCTTCTTTTTTAGTTTTCTTAAGCTCTTCTTCTAATCGTTTAATTTTTTGAAGGAAGGCACCTCTTAAAGAGATTTGCCTTGCCAATGATTGTTGGTAACTTGTTTTAATATTAAGTTTTGAAGGATTACCGTATTTAATATATCCAGCTCTTCTGGTTTGATAATCTTCAGTGCTTTCCATATATTTTTTTACCATATTAGGAAGCTCAAGATCTTCAAAGAAATACTTTAAAAACTCTTCTCTTGAAAGTTCAACCAAGAACTCATCTTCAGTTACTTCGGGGCTATTAGAACCTTTACCACGACCGCTACCTTTACCTCCCTGAGGTTTAGGTATACGGTCTCCTTCGATAAACTTATCGTTTCCAGGTCTAACAACCTTTTTATTTCCTGAAGATGGATCATGTGAGAAACTGTATTCTTTTATTCCTTTTACAGGTACTTTTACTTTACCACCGGTATTACTATCCTTAATACTCTCTTTACTAATTATATCGGGAATTGCCCTTTTTATCTGACCTTCAACTCTTTTCAGAAACTTTTGGCGGTTATTATGGGACTTCCCTTTATTATTTTTTCTCCTATCGATGATAATGCTCATATACGCTGATTCAAGAAATTGAATGAATAAAATATTTCGGTATCCTTAATTTTTTGATCTTAGATTATGACATAGTTTTTCTTACACGCATAAACCAGTCTACCAAAATTCTAATTTGGCGTTGGGTGTAACCTCTGTCTTTCATTCTCTTAAGGAAATCTTTATGTTTTTTCTCATCGTCTTGAGAAGATTTCACATTAAATGAAATGATTGGTAAAAGATCTTCGGTATTTGTAAAGATTTTCTTTTCAATTACAGTTTTGATCTTTTCGTAAGAGTCCCAACGTGGCATTTTACCTCCATGGTTAGCTTTATGGCGAAGTGTAAAATTGGTTACCTCAGACCTAAAGTCTTTAGGATTGGCAATGCCAGCAGGTTTTTCAATTTTCTCGAGTTCTTCGTTCAGTACTCTTCTGTCTAGAATTTCACCAGAGTCTGGATCTCTGTAATCGTTTCTTTGCATCCAATAGTCTGCATAGATTACATATTTTTCAAATAGATTTTGACCATAAGTTTGGTAAGATTCTATATATGCTTTTTGAATTTCATCAGCAATAAATTCTGAATACTTACTAGCCAAGATTGATTTGATATAATATAGGTAACGATCTTCAGTATCTTTGTCTAGTTGCATTTTTACAACCTCCTGCTCAAGTACATATAGTAAGTGAACTGGGTTTGCTGCAATCTCCTCATTATCGTAATTAAATACCTTAGAAAGTACTTTAAAAGCAAATCTGGTTGAGATACCAGTCATCCCTTCGTTAATCCCTGCTTCATCTTTATATTCTTGTAATGATTTTGCATTTGGATCAGTTTCTTTTAGAGTTTCGCCATTGTAAACTCTAAGCTTAGAATAAACATTAGAATTTTCTGGCTCTTTCATACGAGTTAGTACCGAAAACTCAGAAAGCATTTGTAAAGTTTTTGGAGCACAAATAGCATCTCTCAAAGAGCTTTCACGAATAAGCTTTTCGTAAATTTTTACTTCTTCGCTTACCCTTAAGCAGTAAGGTACTTGTACTTTGTAAATCCTATCAAGAAAAGCTTCGTTTTTCTTATCGTTTGTGAATTTTGCCCATTCAGACTCATTAGAGTGAGCCAAGATGATTCCATCATAAGGAATAGCACCAATTGGTTCTGTACCCTTATAGTTGTTTTCCTGAGTAGCAGTTAACATCGGGTTTAAAACCTTGATAGGGGCTTTAAACATCTCAACAAACTCCATAATACCTTGGTTTGCTAAACACAAGCCACCAGTATAAGAGTATGCATCAGGGTCACTTTGTTGGAAATCGGCTAGTTTTCTAATATCTACCTTACCA
Organism: Thalassovita sp.; assembly: GCA_002729595.1. Taxonomy (GTDB): domain Bacteria; phylum Bacteroidota; class Bacteroidia; order Cytophagales; family Flammeovirgaceae; genus Chondrinema. The sequence continues at coordinate 4,857 of PBYL01000166.1, forward strand.
ACTAGTGTAGAAATATCTTGGTTGTTTTCGTCTCCAGGTTCTGTTTTGGCAACAGCAATTTGGTTTTGTATTGAAGGATAAAGCTTAACAACCTTAAACTTATTTACATCACCATTAAACTCTTTTAATCTCTTTGCTGCCCAAGGGCTCATACACGCCGGAATATATCTACCCGGAATGCCATATTCTTCTTCCATCTCGGTGCGGTAATCTGCGAATAATCCAAGTGGACTCTCATATACAGGACTTAAGCGATCTTGTGCTTTTAATATATATATTGGCATCTGCTGCATCAAATCCTTTAACTTTTCTGCTAAAGAACTTTTTCCTCCTCCCACTGGTCCCATTAAATAAAGTATCTGCTTTTTCTCTTCAAGACCTTGTGCTGAATGTCTAAAATAAGAAACGATTTGTTCTATGGTAGTTTCCATTCCATAAAACTCCTTAAAAGCAGGGTAGACCTTAATCGTTTTGTTTGAGAAAATTCTACTGAGTTTAGGATCTTCTTTAGTGTCTATAAATTCAGGTTCACCTATGGCTTTTAGTATTCTTTCAGCTGGTTTTGAATAAGCAGAGCTATCTTTTTTGCAGATGTCAAGATACTCAGACACGCTCATCTCATTTATTGAGGTACTGTAATTGGTTTTTATTTTATCTAATACACTCATAATGAATTTTTTAGTTGAAAATCAGGACACTAATGATTATACGCTCATGAGATTAAGAAGTAGCATAACTTTAACAATTCCACAAAATTTTAGATAAAAACATAGACGATTAGTAACAGTTTTTCTAAACTGTTATAGCAGCATAATTAGCCGTTTTTTGTCCACATTTCTCTCTCAGGGAATTAACAATATCGCAACAGTGGGACTGGAGTGATGTTAAGTCTTAATCACATTTCAAAGAACAAAAAATCATTATTACCGGCTAGCCGGCTATTATATTTATTCTTGTTACAGACTTTAATTTATTATTTTAATATAAAAGAATTACCTCCTATTAGTCTTGAATATAACAATTAATCAATAAAAATTATCCCCAAAACTGTTAAAATTTGTAATGTAAGGTGTTTTTTATATTTACTGTTAAAGCTTAAAAAGTTTATTTAATGTGCTAATTCAAAAAACAACAGATAATATAAGGTAAAGTTCAAAGTCTGGAAATTGTTAAAAAGTTTAGGCAGAGTATAAATCAGTGCTCACCATCTACTTTTACATGAATATTATAATATGATTGTGTATTGTTTTTAGACTGAAAAAATATTTTAAGAGGATTTTCTGAAATAATAGCTATTTGTATAAGTCCAATGCCAGCACCCTTACTCAATTCTTCTTGAGGTTTCTTTCTTTGCTCTATCTTAAGTTTTCTAAGTTTTTCTTTGTTGAGTGCATTTATTACTGGGAACTTCTTCTGGATGTTATCTACAAAATTCTTTTCGGCAAGATTACAACTCTGTATTACATAACCAGATTTATTTTTTATCACTTTTACAGAGCCAACACTATAAGCCTTACCATTTAACTCAACTTTTTCAGAAGAATAGTAATAGATGTTTTGTATGAGTTCCATGTAAATAGAAAATATTTTTCGCGACAGGTAAATATTTTCTTTAAAAATTTCTCTAATTAACCCTCCTTTCTCAGATATCACCTTTTCATTAATCACTCCTGAATGAGAAACAATAATATCATCAGTTTCATTAAAGTAAGAAGAGCTATTAGTATTGATTGACATGGATACGAATTTGGTTTATACTGGTCTTAATTAGTGTAAAATTTTAAACTAACTTGATAACGTAAATAAATTTAAATTTAGTGAATAAAGTGTGCTTAAATTTATTATAGGCACATTGTTATTCTCATTAGTGTATCTTTCAAACTAAGCTTCAGTAAAATTTATATCTACCTTGAGAACGTAAAGACAAATTAACGATTGTTTAATATGTAATTGACAGAAGAAATTAATTTTCACATGTCAAAATTAGGTTTGAAAAATTAATTTAAGGTAATTTCTATCCACACAGGAATATGATCTGATATTTGTCTCGCTTCCTTTAATGTTCTAAAACTATCGGCAAAATTTATAATACCGCTAGACTGAATTTTAAAGAAATCTTTTTCATAAAATATGTTGTCATATTCTTTTGCCAGCTTTTCTCCATTCTTCACTTTCATCTTTAAACTGGTTTTTTGTTTGGTAATGGTAGGTAAGTAATTTTCTTTTTTAAGGTTGTCAAATGCTTCATGTTTTTCAGATTGGTTAAAATCTCCCATAAACATCATGTTTTGTTTAACATTGTTTTTATGAATTAAATAAAGCAAGCTATTTTCCTTTTCAGGATCTTTTGAAGTGGGAATTGCATGAAAGCTAGCCAGCAGAAATGAGTCATTTTTATTCATAAAATGAGCTAGATAAGGTTCTCTATCTACTTTTTTATCTAGTACTTTTGAGAGTCTAGGCTTGCCTTTCAATTTTACTTTACTGGTTTTCCAAATGTAAGCATATCTTTCAGTTCCATCACCCGAAGTAGCATCGCTCACAATGTAATCCCATTTTGCTCCCTTTCGGTTTAATATGTCGGCTAACTTAGCCACAGCCTGTGGCCCAGCTGGGCTTGTAGAAACTTCCTGAATAGCAAGCACATCAAAATTTCTCACAGTCTCTGCTATAAATTCTAGTTCTTTGTCATTTTTACTTTTTCCAAAATTGAAAAGATTCCAAGTAATTATTTTGTATGATTGTTTCTCGGCAGGGTTTTGGTCGGTTACTTGTTCAGGAACTTCCTTTTTTGTAGTGCTACTATTATTTTTTGTTGATTTTTTCTTAAAAAAAACAAACCATACTACTACACAAATTATTAATATAATTAGAATAATAATGGCCGAGTTATTTTTTTTCATGTGTGTACTTAATATTTATTATATTCAAAGAGTAATTTTTCTATTTCAACCGGCAATCCATGCATTTCGCATAAATCTTTAAAAGCCTTACTGTTAGGCAACGTACTTTTATAGTATTAAATATTAGCCAAGTACCACAATTAATCGGAAAAGTACAATATTTTTTAATATTCAAATATTTAATTTTTTATGATAGAAGATATTTTGTCACAGGTTAAAGGTGACTTATTAAAAGATGCTATATCTAAATATGGCCTTACTGAAACTAAAGCAGAACAATCTGTTGATGTTGCAAAAGACACTATTACAGAAGGATTTCAAAACGAATTAAAAGCGGGTAACATTTCTGGTTTACTTAGCTTGTTTCAAGGTAAAACAGAGATTCTTAAAAACCCGATAGTTCTAGGTTTAATCAATCAATATGCAGGTAAGTTAATAAGCCAGTTAGGCTTGTCTACTCAAGCAGCAGAAGGCATAAGTAAATTTGCTATTCCTTTTATAGTTAATCAGCTAACAAACCAAACTGCTCAGAAAGGTATGGATGAAGGCGGAGTAGTAGAAATGTTGGGTAAAGGTTTAGGCGACGATATACTAAAACAATTTAAAGGCAATTTGCCAGGTGGTTTAGGTGATGCGTTAGGAGGATTTTTTAAATAATTAATGACTCTAAAATCAATTTTCAACTAATAAATTTTAAAACTTATGTCAAAGAAGATAACTGATATTGAAGGTATAGGTCCTGCTTTTGCAGAAAAATTAGCAAAAGCTAACATCCGTTCTGTAGAAAAATTATTAGAAATAGGTGCTAACAAAAGCGGAAGAAAAAATATAGCAAGTTCTAGTGGGGTAGACGAAGGTAAAGTGCTTGATTGGGTAAATATGGCAGATTTATTTAGAGTAAAAGGTATTGCTGGTCAATTTGCCGAGTTACTAAAAGCTGCTGGTGTTGATACTATTAAAGAACTAAGAAATAGAAATGCTGAGAACCTTCACGCAAAATTAGTTGAAGTGAACACTGCAAAAAAATTAACTAGAGTAGTTCCAAGCTTAACAATGGTCGAAAAATTTATTGATCAGGCAAAAGCATTAGAGCCAAAAGTTACTTATTAATTAATAATCGTATTTCAAAAAGAAAACCTGTCTGATAAAGACAGGTTTTTTATTTTATATAATTCCAAAAGGCAAATGCTTTTCGCTTCTTTAAATAATGAAAGTCATATTCATTATTATAGGCTTCTTTTTCGAATGCAATATTATAATATGCCAAAAAGTGTGATCTATATTTTATAATGTTAATCAAGTAATTGATGATATATAGAATGTAGAAAGGCAGAATTAGTAATTCTAGTTGTTGTTTAATATGTATCTTTTCATGGTTGATCAACACTTTGTCATCCAAAAGATGTTTGTGTTTTAATATAATAAAAGGATACAATGTTAAGCCCCTGATTGAAGGATTTAAAAAGCTAAGTAATCTATAATTAACAACAATGGAATACTTTAGTCTCATATCACTTCTTTATACTGAATCTTGTATAGATTAGTATAAAAACCTTTTTGTTCTAGCAATTCTTCATGTCTACCTTTTTCCATAATTCTACCCTTATCTAACACAATTATCTGATCTGCTTTTTGAATTGTTGAAAGTCTGTGAGCAATTACAATGGCAGTTCTTCCTTTCATTAATTTTTCTATCGCATCTTGAATCATTTCTTCTGTTTCGCTATCTACAGAAGAAGTTGCTTCATCGAGAATGATAATCTTAGGATCATATACAATTGCTCTCACAAATGAAATCAATTGCCTTTGACCTACAGAAAGCGTTGAGCCTCTTTCCATCACATTATAATCTAAACCTCCAGGAAGTCTATCTATAAACTCTTTGGCTCCAACTAATTCTGCCGCTTCCATTATCTGTTCTCTGCTAATATCAGGGTTGCCAAGAGTAATATTGTTTTCTATAGTATCTGAGAAAAGGAAAACATCTTGTAAAACAACTCCAATATGGCTTCTTAAACTTTGTAGTTCATATTGATTAACAGAAACACCATCAATAGAAATTTCCCCCTTATTAATCTCATAAAAACGAGAAATAAGATTAATGATAGAAGATTTTCCTGCGCCAGTGGCTCCAACAAAAGCCAATGTTTCACCCGGTTTTACTTCAAATGAAATGTCTTTTAAAACATATTCTTCGTCTTTATATGCAAAGAATACATTTTCAAATTTCACATTACCATCAAAATGATCAACCTTTTTATTCCCTGTGTTTTGGATGTGATCTGTATTATCTAATAATTTTAAGATTCTATCTGAGCTAACTATACCTAGTTGCAAAGTATTAAATCTATCAGCAATTTGTCTTAAAGGTCTGAAAAATAAGCTGATATACATGATGAACTGGATAAGGACACCTAAGCTTACTCTGTCATCAATAACACCTTTAGCACCATACCAAACAACTAAACCAGTACCAACAGCACCTAAAACCTCAGCTACTGGAAAGTAAATAGAGTAATAGAATACGGTTTTAACATTTGCTCTTAAATGCTCTTTATTAATCTCCTCAAACTTATCGTACTCGCGTTTTTCACTATTAAAAATCTGTACGATGCTCATACCAGTAATATGCTCTTGCACAAATGAATTGAGGTTAGAAACGGCATTTCTCACATCGCTAAAAGCATATTTTATCTTTTCTTTAAAGACATAGGTTGATATAACCATAAATGGAAAAACAGACATACTTACGAGTGTAAGTTTCCAGTCTTCATAAATCATAAAAGCAAAAATGAAAACCAGTTGAAGTAAATCTCCAATAATGGCAGCTAATCCATTTGTAAAAACATCTGACAATGTTTCTATATCAGAAATATTTCTTGTTACCAATCTACCAATAGCTGTACGGTCAAAAAAGCTGAGTTTTAGACTCAGGATATGTTGGTAGAGCTTTATTCTGATGTCTTTAATGATGTTTTGACCTAACCAGCCAGAGAGATATGTATTACTAAACTCCATGCCTGCCTGAAGAAATATCAGTACAACCATAAGAATTACCATATTAATTAAGCCTTGAACATCTCCAGCAGCAACGTATTTGTCTATGGTTATTTGTATTAGGTAAGGTCTTACTGGTGACAGGGCCGCAACCAAAACGGTTAAAAATACCAGAACATAAAACCAACCGATGTATGGCTTTACGTATTGGAAGATTCTACTCAAAACCCCGGCATCAAAAACTTTTCCACTGTAGTTTTCCTTATTATTCATATTATTTTAGATGGAAGGCAATAGGTCGCAAAATACCCAAAAATATTTTAAAAGAATTAAATTTGTGCCCGATTAACTTAAACATATTAATTAGCTGCAAAGCTATATGTTTACCTTAATCATCTTTAATAAGTTCCATTTTTTTAGAAAGCTTTTTAAAGCTCTTCTAATTCAGATAAAAACCTATTTTGATGATAACAGAAGATAAAAAAGGAAATAGCGTATTTGAACAAATAGCAGAGTTAGGACATGAGCAAGTAGTTTTTTGCCATGATGAGTCTACAGGTTTAAAAGCTATTATTGGAGTGCATAATACCATTCTTGGTCCGGCTATTGGAGGTACAAGAATGTGGGTTTATGAGGATGAAAGTCAAGCATTAAAAGATGTATTGAGACTTTCTAGAGGAATGACGTTTAAAAATGCAGTTGCTGGCCTTAATGCTGGTGGAGGTAAAGCTGTAATTATTGGCGATGCCAGAAAACATAAAACTGAGGCTTTATTAAGAGCTTTTGGTAATTTTATTGAAAACCTCAATGGCAAATATATTACTGCAGAAGATGTAGGAATGACCTCTCGCGATATGGAATACATCCATATGCAAACAAAATATGTTTCTGGCTTACCAGATTACTTAGGTGGTTTGGGTGACCCATCTCCATTTACAGCTTATGGCACATACATGGGAATGAAAGCTGCTGCTAAAGTGGCTTATGGTAGCGATAGTCTTTCAGGAAAAAAAGTAGCTGTGCAAGGAGTAGGAGCCGTTGGTAAAATCTTAATCGATTATTTGAAAAAAGAAAAATGCATTATATACGCTTCTGATTTCTATGAAGATCGATTGAAAGACGTTACCAAACAATTTAATATTGAAGGGGTGATGCTAGATGAAATTTACGACTTAGATGTAGATATTTATTCACCTTGTGCATTAGGAGCAACTATAAATGATAATTCTTTAGACAGATTAAAGTGTGATATAATTGCTGGTTGTGCTAATAACCAATTAGAAGATGAGGTAAAACATGGAGATAAGTGTGTGGAAAAAGGAATAATCTACGCGCCTGACTTTGTGGTTAACTCTGGAGGAGTTATTAATGTATATGCAGAGTACATTGGCAAAGATGTAAACTGGACTACTGCGTATACCGAAATGATTTACGATAAATCTCTTACTATTTTAGAAAGTGCACATAGCCAGAAAAAGAATTCGCAAGTTGTGGCCATGGAAGTGGCCATGGATAGAATTAATAGTATTAGAGGGATACATTATTAATGTATAAATGTATATAGAAATAAAAAAAGCTCTTCTGAAAAGAAGAGCTTTCGCCTTTTATATCATATAAAACTTTATTCACCTTGAGAGATTGGGCCAGATATAGCATCCAGTTCTCTTTCAATTGGAATAAATAATTTCTCATTCATTCTAAACACACCTTTTTCTTCTGAAGGAATTAAACAACCAAACTCAATTAGTTGATCATTTCTATTGTATTCTATCAGGTAGCTATTGGTATGGCTAAAATTTAACACTGCATCGGTAACAGAAAAATGAACTTCTGTAACTAAATCCTGATCTATAAAAGTAATTCCTAGATCTAGAATGTCGTCTTCTGACACGCTAATGTTAGCGGGAGCGATATTTCCTTTGTTTACAGGTAAATCACTTACTTTGATCTCAATCTCATCTTGTGCGAAAACATTGAGAGATATTACGGAGAAAAATAATATTGCAATGAATTTCATAGCTTTAATATTTTCGAGTTTTCAGTATGGAACTTGTTCGTCTGTTAATTATTATTTTAATAATATAAAGGTAGATAATAATGTAATTTTTTTCGGCATTTTAAAAGTTAATGAGCGTAAATGAACTGTTAACACTTTTAAAAATACTATTTACATATTGTTTATTGGATTATTCTTAGATCAAAACTTAATTATTCAAATAAAAATCTATGTGCTTTTTTTATACTTACTGCAATGTTATTACCAAAAACAAAGATTTGAATAATTAAATTCAGGTTTTTTGATAGTTTAGATAGGATTCTGGTAGATTATGTTAAAAAATGGTATTCAAACTTGTATTAAAAGTACCTATAATCAGGATTTTCGATTATGATTAAAATCTTTATGTACCATGATGTTAATCAAACTGATTATCTTTACATAAGTTTTAA
>PBYL01000167.1 GCA_002729595.1 Thalassovita sp.
TGAATCAATTCAGAAGTTAATTTTGCTTTCAATCTATGCTGAAACATTTGCTCATTAGAAATTATGCACTTATTCAACAATTAGAACTTGAACCATCAGCCAAGTTAAATATCATTACAGGCGAAACGGGGGCAGGTAAATCTATTATGTTAGGTGCATTGGGCTTATTGCTGGGAAACAGGGCTGATACCAAAGTGCTTTTTGACGAAGGAGAGAAGTGCATTATTGAAGGTACTTTTGATGTTTCTGGCTATCATCTTAAAAGTTTGTTTGATGAGCAGGAGCTAGACTATGCAGAGGTTTCGTACCTAAGAAGAGAAATTACGCCAAGTGGTAAGTCGAGGGCATTTATTAATGATACTCCAGTAAAATTGGATGCTTTGCGTACCATTTCGTCCAGATTAATGGATATTCACTCACAGCACGATAATCTTTTGATGAGTACTTCTGGGTTTCAGTTAAATGTGGTTGATGCATTTGCAGGAACTAGTGCAGAATTGGCTAAATACAAAGAAGTTTATCGCGATTTTAAAAAAGCTGAAAAGGCTTATAAATCGCTGTTGGAAGAAAGCCGTGAAATGCAGAAAGCATTCGATTTTAACCAACATTTGTTTGATGAATTAGATAAAGCGGAGTTAGACGATTTTAATCAAGCAGAGTTAGAAACTGAGTTGGAAAAGCTTGAAAATGCAGAAACCATCAAATCTAATCTCAATACTGTTTTAGAATATTTGACTAATGCAGAGTTTTCTGTGGAAGCTGGTTTAAAATCTGCTGTGGCTGCTTTGGGACAAATCAAGCAATTCTCTCCTAAGTTTAATGAGCTTAAAGAGCGAATTGAAAGTGTACAGATAGAGCTAAGCGATATTAATTTGGAAGTGGAAGGCGAGGAGAGTGATTTATTTTTAGATCACGAACAGATTAGTTTTTTGCAAGATAAACTTGATAATCTCTACACACTACAGAAAAAACACCATGTGCAAACAGTAGAAGAGCTGCTTGCCATTAGAAACGATTTACAAGAAAAAGTAGATAAAGTTCTCAATTTTGACGAAGAGCTTGAAAAGGCTGAGAAATTGAAAAATGAGAAATTTCAGTTAGTTAAAAAATTAGGTGCAGGTCTTACTGAAAAAAGAAACGCTGTAAAAGAAAATTTGGAAAGCCAGATTGCTTCGCTTTTACATCAGTTAGGTATGCCGAATGCACGCTTACATATCAAACATCAAATAATTGAAGCCACTTCTTCTGGTTTTGATGATTATAACTTCTTATTCTCGGCAAACAAAGGTATTGAGCCTCAAGAGTTAAAAAATGTAGCTTCTGGCGGTGAATTTTCCCGTTTAATGCTATCTATCAAATATATTTTGGCAGGGAAAACGCAGCTACCAACTATTATCTTCGATGAGATTGATACAGGTATTTCTGGTGAAATTTCTATTAAAGTAGGAATAATGATGCAAGAAATGTCTGAAAACCATCAGGTAATAGCGATTAGCCATTTGCCGCAGATTGCTGCGAAAGGTGATGCACATTATTTTGTGTATAAAGATAATGATGCTGTAAAATCTGTGAGTAAGCTTCGCAAGTTAACCGAAGAAGAAAGAATAAAAGAAATAGCTGCAATGATTGGCGGAGCAAACCCAAGTGAGACGGCTTTCCAAAGTGCAAGAGAGTTAATGCAGATGCAATAAACAGCTATTCCAGAAAATTTCTTTTCAGTTGATTAATTTCCTCGGAACCCAATTTTAGTTCTGAGAAAAGGTAGTTTTCTACAGAGCCACTTAGTTGCTCTATCTCTTGGAAAGATTTTTCGAGATATGCATTTCTTACTTCTACAAAAGATTTGATAATCTCTAGTTCTGTATCATTTTCTGCACCAGCCATTTTTTCTTCATTAAAAACCTTTCTAAAATGATTGGTTAATAAGTAATCTTCAAAAATGATTTCTTTCGGAATGTCTAATGCACTTAAAAGCATGGCGGCTGCGAAGCCAGTTCTATCTTTACCAGCAGTACAGTGAAAAAGGAGTGGACAATTATCACTTTTCAGCAATAGCCTAAAAAACTCTTTGTATTCTTCCTGCGCTTTGGTAGAATAAAAAGTATAGGCATTGAGCATCATTTCGTGCCCATCTACATCAATGTTTTTTTCGCCAGCAAGAATTTGTCGAGTTAAGCCAGCACCATTTACACCAGAAGTAATTGGCAGGTTTACCGAATTGATTTTGTTTTCTACAGGCAAAATATTGGGATGTTTCTCAATTTCATCTTTTCTCCTAAAATCTACAATGGTTTTAATTTTAAGAATAGAGATGATTTCGTGATCACTTTCAGAAAGGTTGTTTAATCTACCAGATCGATAGAGTTTACCCCATTTTACAGTTAGCCCATTTTTATTTTTGTAACCACCCAGATCTCTGAAATTATCAGTACCGTCTAGGTGGATAAGTCTTCCCGGATGAATTTTCATAAATTCGATTTTTACCTTGTAACGTATCGAACTAAAATAAAAGTTTCTGATTAATTATGATCTGTAACAAGCATTTTTTCGAGTGTTTCTTCGATTTCATTAACCGATTCGAAAAGCTGTTTGTATGAGTTAATCACCCAGTATTTTTCCTGAAATTTATCTTTAATATAAGGGGTGTTCATTATCTCAGCGACATCGTAAGGGCTTCTTTCTGGTTTATTAGAGAGGCAATAAATGGATTCTCCGCTAGATGATAATATTCCAGCCCCGTAGATTTTAAGCCCATTTTCATTGTCTATTAAGCCAAACTCTACAGTATACCAGTAAATTCTTGAAATAAGCTCTATGGCATATTCATTCTCAATATTTTTTAATGCTATTTTACTTAAGCCATTTAAGAACTTACAAAAATGTTGATTGGTAAGTAATGGAACATGCCCAAATACATCGTGAAACATGTCTGGTTCTTCCAGATAGTCTAATTGCTCGGGTTTTCTAAACCATGTACTTGCCGGAAATCTTTTGTTTTCTAGTAGTTCGAAGAAGAGTTTGTTGTCTATTAAGCCTTTAACAACTTCTAGCTCCCAACCAGTTATGGAACTCAGTATCTTATTAACTTCTTCGAAATGGGGGATTTTATCTCTACTAAATTTGATGGCTTCAATACCATCAAAATAGGCTTGAGAGGCTCTACCTGGCAGTACTTCCATTTGCCTGTCGAATAGGCTTTTCCATACAAACCGATCGTCGTCGGTGTATTTATTATATTCTTGAATCATGGCAATTGTTTATTGGTGGTCTATTCAAATATAAAAAAATATTTAGTAAAACAACTATTGTGTTGCTTTCTATTAGTTGTTAAACTAAAGTCTGTTTTAAAATATTAATGTAAAATCTTAAAAATCAGTTCTTTTAGAATAGCCGAATCCTTTTTTACACTTTCGATTCCTTTAGAATACAAATCAGCCTGATGGATGTAATGAATGTTATTTAGCACTTTACTTACCGGATAGTTTCTGGCTGCCGTTTGATATTCTGTCAAAAAATAGGGGCTAATTCTAAGTTTTCTTGCTAGTTCGTCTTTAGAAGCTCCTTTGTTATCGTGCAGTAAAAGTATTTTGGTAAAATAGTTATACAATAAAGATATTATTGGTATTAACGGATTGTCTTTAGGGTTGGATGCAAAGTAATTGATGATCTTATTGGCTTTTAAAACATCTTTCTTCGCTAACGCTGTTTGCAGTTCAAATACATTAAATTCTTTGCTAATGCCAATGTGTTTTAGAATATGTTCTGTAGTAAGCTCTGTATTTTCAGGGTAGTTAATCACCATTTTATCGGCTTCGTTGGTAATCCTGCTTAGGTCGTTACCAATAAACTCAGCCATCATAAATGCGGCTTTTTCCTGAATACTATAGTTTATTTCTTTAAAATACTGTTTTATCCAACCGGGCAGTTTATCATCGTAAATCTTTTTACTTTCTACTAAAACAGCATGCTTATTTAGCACTTTAAACATTTCTGTTCGTGCATCAGGTTTTTTATGCTTGTAACAGAAAACGAGAATTGTTGTAGGAGTGGGGTTTTGTGCGTATTTAGCTAAAAGGTCTTGCCCTTCTTTTTTAGAAATATCTTGAAATGCTTGTGCCTCTTTTATTATAATTACTTGCCTTTTTGCCATCATAGGGAAGCTTCTGGCACTTTCAAGTAATTTACCAATAGTTAAATCTTTACCATAAATAATGGTTTGGTTAAAGCCTTTTTCACTTCTTGTAAGTGCATGCTCTTCTATGTATTCAGAAATTTTATCTATAAAAAAAGGTTCATCACCATATAAAAAATAGAGTGGTGCATATTTCCCTTTTTTAAGCTCATTTAAAATGTCAAAAGCAGATACTGCCATGTTTTTCTATTGGTAGATTTATTTTTTAAAGCTCAAAGATACCAGACATTTTTAATTATGACCAAGTGTGTAAGTATCAATTTTTAAAACCTGAAATGTAGTGATCAACCTCTCTTTATTGATAGTATTTTGGCAATGTTTAATAGTGTGTTGCCTAATTTTTTGCATTTTTTGAGAAAATTAATTGCATTCTTTTTTTATTTCTCCAGAAAAAAACTAACTTAGTTTAAATATGAAACTAAGTACTGGCTATTAATTAACCATATGAAAATGAATACTACTGAAACCATAAACAACTATTCGAGAGTACCAAAGTACAAGCAAGTTGTAGATTCTATAATTGCTGACATCCACATCGGAAAATTCAAAAAAGGTCAAAAAATCCCTTCTATAAATGAGACCAGTTTTGAATATTTGCTATCCAGAGACACTGTAGAAAAAGCTTATAATGAGCTAAGAGACAAAGGTGTAATTGTTTCTGTAAGAGGTAAGGGCTTTTACATAAACAACACGCAATGCATAGGTAAAAAGAGAATACTAGTTGTATTTAACAAGATCAGTACTTACAAAAAGTTTATTTTTTCGAAGTTTGCTGAGGCTTTTGGAGATAATACAATTATAGATTTACTCATTCACAATGGAGATATAAGCATTATGAATGAAGTTATTGATGATGGACTCAATCATTTTCACCATATCGTATTAATTCCTCAGTTTGATGCTCCCCAATCTGAAATCTTAAAACTAATCAAGCGCTTTTCTCCCGAAAAGTTGATTTTGATGGACTACTTTATTGAAGGATTAAATACTTCTTATGCAGGTGTTTATCAAGATTTTGAGTGGGATATTTACAATGCACTTTCAGAAGCTACGCTTCATTTAAAAAAGTATGAGAAGTTTAATTTGATATTTCCAGATAAAACAAAGTCAGGTTACTGCGATAAAATAATTACCGGCTTCAGAAACTATTGTTTTCATAACAAACTCAAGTTTAATGTTGAGTATGGTTTAGAAAATTGTGAAGTAGAAAGAAGAAATGCTTACTTGGTAATTCTTGAAGAGGATTTGATCGAGTTGATAAAGAAAATGAAAGACAAAAACTTGATATTAGGGGTAGACGCTGGTGTAATCTCTTATAATGATAGCCCAATAAAAGAGATTTTGTGTGGGGGAATAGATGTGGTTTCTACGGATTATATCATGATGAGTAAAGAAATAGCCAGAATGATAAAAGAAAATGACCTACAAAGGCAAATAAATAAATTTTCTTATATAAAAAGAAAATCACTCTAGTCTAAAGCTAATAAGCTTATTTTTATGAAATGGTTATAAGGTGTTCATCTATATGGACACCTTATTTATTGCAGTACATTTAAATGAGATTGTAATTCCATTGCGCGCTTGCGCATCAGGTCTGTAGTGATGGTAGCAAGTAGCGAAACCTGATTAGAATATAGTTTTTCGTTGAGCTCAAACTGAAGTTTTGTAAGCGCTTCCCAAGCTAGTTGTTGTTCTTTTAGTAAGAGTTGGCTCTCATTATCTAGCTTGCTTAATAAGAGATTATAAACCTTATCAACTTCGGCTTTCCATTTTTGGTAACCCATAATTTCGCATTCCATTATGCCCAATTTGCTTGGGTTTTTATCGTAGCATTCGTTGATTTCTATATCAATTTGATGTTCTGTGCCTGAAATATTTTGTGCATGGCAAAAACTATGTAAAACGAAGAGTAAAACTATTGGAATGATGTGCTTGTAAACGATTTTCATGAGAAAGTATTTAAGAGAAAAAAATGTTGAAAAAACGATACAAAGCGGGATGAAAGAGGAGGGAAAGCAACGGTTTTGGAGTTAACCAAAACCGTTGCTTTTGTTATTATTAAAAACCTGTTAGGTTCTTTTCTTTATGTTTTTTTAGTTGTCGTCTTAATGCTTCAATTGCAGAATCGGTTGCTGCTTCAAAAGATGCTGCATGTTCTTTTGCAAACAGCGTGGTACCGGGAATGTTTAGCTTAATTTCCACCATCTTGTTCTCTTTTGAATGGTCACCTTTATCTATTCTTAAAAAGACTTCACCATCCAGAATTCTATCAAAAAAAGTTTCTAGTTTATCTGCTTTTTTTTGAATAAAGTCTAGTAACTTTTGATCCGCTGTAAAGTGCAATGAATGCATTTGTAATTTCATAGATGTAAATTTTAAGTGTTTTAAGTTTACAAAAATTTTAATAGTAACAATAAGATATTCGGCATAACCGGTTAATCTTAAAATTAAACTTATTGAAGTATGTTATATTAGTTTATTTAAAAAGGTTTATAAGATATTTAATTTTAGATTATTTTCATATAACTGGTTTATGATTTTGGATGTGTTTTATTAAATATTTTCTTGAGCCTGCTTATCGAATTGTGTGTGTAAATTTGAGTTGCTGCTAAATTAGAATGGCCAAGTAAATCTTTTATGGCGTTTAGCTCAGCTCCATTATTCAATAGGTGTGTTGCAAAAGTGTGTCTTAACACGTGCGGGCTTTTCTTTTCAGAGCTAGAAACTTTCGATAAATAAGTTTTTACAATTTTTTGAATCATAGACGGATAAGCCTTATTATGTTTTGGTGTAGTAATAAGGTATGCACCATCAGATTTATTTTGTGTTGCAATAAAGGACTTTAAGCTTTCTATTAATTCCTGATGTAAGGGGATGAGTCTTTCTTTGTTTCTTTTACCTAAAACTTTAAGGGTGTTATTAGCAAAATTGATGTCTGAAACCTTAATATTGATCAGTTCAGAAAGTCTGATGCCTGTTCCATATAATAATTCAATTATAAGTCGGTCCCTATCAGGGTATTTGTTTTCAGCAAAAATTGATGGATTAAACAAGTGATCAATCTCTTGTTGCTTAACAAAAGAAGGTAATCTTTTAGATAACTTTAATGCCTTTAGTTTTTTGGTAGGAAGCTCCGAAATTAATTCTTTTTGCAGCAAAAATTTATAGTAAGCATTAATAGATGCTATTTTCCTATTTACAGATCTCGGAGTGATTTTATTATCTATTAATTGAACTACAAAAGCTCTAACCGTATCAAATTTTACCTGAGTACTATCAAAATCTTCTTCGTTAACCCCAAGGTGATTTAAACAGAATTGATTAAACTGTTTTAGGTCGTTTTCATAAGCACTTACTGTGTGAATGCTACTCCTCTTTTCGTACTGCAGATAGTTTAAAAAATTTGTGATCATATGCTTATTAGTAGTTGTATTTATATTAACGAGATAAGCATACATTAAGATTACGATTATGCTTATTCTAATATAAAAAAAAGGCTACAAAATACAATTATTTTGTAGCCTTCATTTGTGCTATGGATATCACAGATTAATAATTTTCCTTAGCGTACATTTTCTGCTTGTAATCAGCTTTAATTTTTTGATTTCTTCTAGCAACAGAAGGTTTCTCATAAAAATTTCTAGCTCTTAATTCTTTTAATACGCCAGTTTTCTCGAATTTCTTTTTAAATCTTTTGAGTGCTCTGTCTATTGACTCGTTATCTTTTACTTTAATTATAAGCATATCAAATATTTATATAGGTATTAACTTGTGTCTTTTTAAGATGTGCAAAAGTAATTTTTTTCACATATAATCACAAGCTCTTCCATAAAATATTGTTTAATTTTTTCGAGATTTTTTTAAAAGTGCCATAATCATCAGATTTTCATAGAAAAACCTTTAAAATTTTAGCAGTATCCGTGGTTTAGTGCTTATAAATTCAAAAAAATCTACCAAAGATTAAAGTTCTAACAGCCCTGTAAGTCTTAATTTTTTAACTTTGCAGCTTTCTTAATTGAGATCAGAATTCAATTCAAATAAAAGAGCTATTTAGCTTATATATAATCCGGTACTTAACCAAAGTAATTGTACTTAATTTATAAAAGATGAAACTAGAAGAGCTTACAGCGATTTCACCTGTTGATGGGAGATACAGGAATAAGACAAGTAATTATGCACCGTATTTTTCAGAGTTTGCGCTAATACATTATCGTGTAAGAGTTGAGATAGAATATTTTATCGCTTTAGCAGAAATTCCTCTACCACAATTAACTCAAATTACTGAGGAGAATAAAAAATCTTTAAGAGGAATATATGAGAACTTCTCTTTAGAAGATGCTCAATCTATTAAAGAAACAGAGAAAGTAACCAACCACGATGTAAAGTCAGTTGAGTATTTCATCAAAGAAAAAATGACTGCTTTGGGTTTAGAAAATGTACTGGAGTTTGTTCATTTTGGTCTTACTTCTCAAGATGTAAATAATACCGCAATTCCACTTTCTTTAAAAGAAGCTTTTGAGCAAGAGCTTTTCCCAGAGTTTGATAAAGTATTTGAAGTGCTTAAAAAACTAGCTGAACAATGGGACAAGCATTCTATGTTAGCTTTTACTCATGGTCAGCCAGCTTCTCCAACAAAACTTGGTAAAGAAATAGCTGTTTTTGCTTATCGTTTACAGCAGCAAATTAAAACGGCCTCAGCAATTCCATACTCAGCTAAATTTGGTGGAGCAACAGGTAATTTTAATGCACACCAGTTGGCGTACCCTGAATATAACTGGATTGAGTTCGGAAATAAGTTTGTGAATGAAGGTTTAGGACTAGATAGAGCTTTATTTACTACTCAAATAGAAAACTATGATTTTCTAGCTGCTTGGTTCGATTTGTTAAAAAGAATGAATAATATTCTAGTTGACTTAAGCAGAGACATCTGGCAGTATATTTCATTGGGTTATTTCAAGCAAAAGATTAAAGCAGGAGAGGTAGGTTCATCAGCCATGCCTCATAAGGTAAATCCTATCGACTTTGAAAATGCAGAAGGTAATCTTGGTATCGCTAATGCTATTTTAGAGCATTTAGCAGCTAAACTTCCTGTTTCTAGATTGCAAAGAGATTTAACAGACTCAACTGTGTTAAGAAACATTGGTGTGCCAGTTGCTCACATTAGTATTGCACTACAATCTTTGCTTAAAGGTTTGGGTAAATTGGAGTTGAATGAAAGTAAATTAGCCGCAGATTTAGAAGAAAACTGGGCAGTAGTTGCAGAAGCTATTCAAACAGTTTTAAGAAGAGAAGGCTATCCAAAACCATATGAAGCTTTAAAAGCACTTACTCGTAAGAATGAAAAAATTACGCAAGAAAGTATTCATTCTTTTATAGAAACACTTGCCATTTCTGATGAGTTGAAAGCAAGTTTAAAAGAAGTTTCTCCATTTAATTATACAGGAGTACAGCCTAAGCTTTAATGTTTAGGTTGATATAAAAAAGAAAAGTCATCCATTAACTGGATGACTTTTTTTATGAGGTTTTATCTATACTTAGATTAACTCTTCCACATTTTTGAATGGTAGGTTAAAAGCATCTGCTACTGCTTTGTAAACTACTTCTCCGTTAATCACATTTAATCCAAGTTTTAATTCATTATTCTCCTTAGTTGCTTTTTGCCAACCTTTGTTTGCTAATTGAATAGCATAAGGCAAAGTAGCATTAGTAAGTGCCAATGTTGAAGTGAATGGCACAGCACCTGGCATGTTTGCGACACAGTAATGAACTACATCATCAATAATAAAAGTAGGGTCTTGGTGAGTAGTTGGCTTACAAGTTTCGATACAACCACCTTGGTCAACTGCAACGTCTACTAATACTGTTCCTGGTTTCATGTCTTTAAGCATATCTCTAGTAATTAAGCTTGGAGCTTTAGCACCTGGAATCAATACCGCACCAACGATTAAGTGATGAGTTTTAATTAATTCTCTAATATTATATTCGTTAGACATCATGGTGTGCACGTTTGCAGGCATAATGTCATCCAAATAGCGAAGTCTTTGTAGGTTAACATCCATAATCGTTACGTCTGCTCCTAAACCTGCTGCCATTTTAGCTGCTTGTGTTCCAACGATACCACCACCTAATACTAATACTTTAGCTGGTTTTACACCTGGTACACCACCTAATAAAATACCGAAACCTTTAAGTGGTTTTTCTAGATATTTAGCACCTTGCTGAATCGCCATTCTACCAGCTACTTCAGACATAGGAATTAACAATGGGAGTGTTCTATCAGCTTTTTCAACAGTTTCGTAAGCAATACAAACTGCTTTACTTTTTATCATAGCCTTTGTTAATGGCTCAGAAGATGCAAAGTGGAAATAAGTGAAAAGTAACTGATTTTCTTTTACCAATTCATACTCAGGCTCAATAGGTTCTTTCACCTTCATAATCATTTCAGCCTTATCGTATACTTCTTCTATAGTAGGTAAAAGGTTTGCACCTGCCTGCACATACAATTCATCTGCAAATCCGCTGCCTTCACCTGCACTCTTTTGAACGAAAACTTTGTGGCCTAATGAGCTTAATGCTTTGGCTCCTGCTGGTGTAAGTGCTACACGGTTTTCGTTATTCTTAATTTCTTTAGGAACACCTATAATCATTGCTTCAAATTTAATTAGCTAAAAATTATTATAAGCTTGCGCTATGTAGTTTCAGGGTGCAAAGCTAGACAATTTTATCCATAAAAAGAGTGCTAAATTGCAATGAAAATTGATGTTTTTAGCTTTAGCCGATTTAGCAAAAAGGTGGGCTATTTTTGAGATAGGCTATATTTACTGTTCTTCTTCTCTAATTTGAGACCTTAGCGTTACCAAAAACTCTCTTACCTTTTTTAGAGAGTTAATTGCCTCTAAATTTTCGTTTATTTTAGGTTGATTTTTTAAAGCATCTTTTGCGCCACTAAGGGTAAATCCTTTTTCTTTTACAAGGTGATAAATCGTGCGGATTGCGTCGATATCTTGTTTAGTGTATTGTCTTACACCATTTTTGTTTTTCTTTGGTTTGATGGTATTGAATTGTCCTTCCCAAAATCTGATAAGAGAAGTAGCAACCTGAAACATATCTGCAACTTCTCCAATAGAATAATATCTTTTTTCAATGTCCATATATAAAGAAAAAAATTTCGGGGCTAAAAGAATTTAAAATCTGTTATTATCGAACAATTCTAAAAAATATTGATCAAAAAACAAGATTATAATAAAAAAACAGCGACTAGGTAGCCGCTGTTTAAAAAAAATATCTTTTTTAAGAGATTAATAACCCAATGACTGATTTTCTTGAGAAGAAATTTTTACCATCTCTTCATATTGCTCATCAGTAAGGTCATTAAAGAAGTAGTTTACAGGATTAACTTTTCTGTTTTTGTAAATTACCTCGTAATGGCAGTGTGGTGCAACAGATAAACCTGTGTTACCAACTAAACCTATAATTTGTCCTCTTTTTACTTTTTGACCAACTCTTACTTCAAACTTAGACATGTGGGCATATTTAGAGATGTAACCGAATCCATGATCGATTTCAACCTGATTACCATATCCACGATTAGATTTTTGAACTTTAACTACTTTTCCATCACCTGTGGCATAAATTGGAGTGCCTAATGGAGCAGAGAAATCACAACCTGCATGTAGTCTTCTAACTTTAAGAATTGGATGGAAGCGCATACCATAACCAGAAGCCAACCTTTTTAATTCTTTGTTGGCAATTGGCTGTATCGCCGGAATGTGTGCAAGCATTTCTTGTTTAGAGCGAGCAAGTTCTACAATTTCATCAAAAGACTTAGACTGAATGTACATCTGTCTTTTAATTACATCAATCTTGTTTAAAGAATTAATAATGAGCCCTTCTCTTTCAAGTCTGCTTTCAAGTAAATTTTGAAATTTTTGACTACCACCTGTACCAGCTTGTCTAATCTCCATTGGAATTGGCTCTGCTTCAAAGATGGTTCTATAAATATCATCATCTCTTTTTTGCAAAGCTGTCATCATATCTTGGACATTCTTTAACTCCTTATTCATACTGTTGTAGTGATAAAGGAGCTCTTCATTTTCCTTAACCAGTTTTAATTCGTTAGGCGAAGGGAAAATTGCTAAATAGGCCCAGGCGAAGAAAATACCGAATATTACACAAACGAAAAGTAAACCTAATGCATTAATTACATATTCAAGCGGTGAGGTTTTAACTCTTTCGTATCTGCAAGTCTCAGTATCATAATAGTATTTGATCTTTGCCATTAGTTAATGAATTTGTACTAAATTTGCCCCGCAAAGAAAGAAAATTAAATGCGGGTTATGCAACAAAACGATAAATTGTTTAAAAATGATACTCGTTGCATTAAATAATTCCCGAGTTTAATATAACTATTTTTAGATTATTTTGTATTAAATATAAAACTTATTTCCGGTTATTTTTGAGGAGAGCATATGCAGGCACAAGAAATCAGACGCAAGTTTCTGGAATTTTTCAAAGAGAAGCAACACGAAATTGTTCCATCAGCACCATTAGTAGTTAAAAACGACCCTACATTAATGTTTACTAATGCTGGTATGAACCAGTTTAAGGATTTTTTCTTAGGGACTAAAACTCCTACTTATAGGAGAGCCGCAGATACTCAAAAGTGTTTGCGTGTTTCTGGTAAGCATAACGATTTAGAAGAAGTAGGTATAGATACCTATCACCATACCATGTTCGAAATGTTGGGCAACTGGTCTTTTGGTGACTACTTTAAAGAAGATGCCATCAAATGGGCGTGGGAGTTATTAACTGAAGTGTATCAATTACCAAAAGACAGATTATATGTAACTGTTTTTGAAGGTGATGATAAAGATGGCTTGGCTGCCGACTCTGAAGCTGCAAATATCTGGAAAAAGTATATTGAAGAGGAACGTATTATTCTGGCTTCCAAAAAAGATAATTTTTGGGAGATGGGAGAAACGGGACCTTGTGGGCCATGTTCTGAAATCCACATAGACCTTAGAAGTGATGAAGATGTTGCCAAGAAAAGTGGAAAAGAGCTTGTAAATCAGGATGATCCATTGGTAGTTGAAATCTGGAATTTGGTATTTATCCAGTTTAACAGAATGGCTAGTGGAAAACTCGAAAAGCTTCCTGCTGCTCATATCGATACTGGTATGGGTTTCGAAAGACTTGCGATGGCTATTCAGAAGAAAAAGTCTAACTACGATACTGATGTATTCCAACCGCTAATTCAGTTTGTAGCTGGTAAAGCAGGTGTTACTTATGGTAAAGATGAAAAAACTGATATAGCAATTAGAGTAGTTTCTGATCACGTGCGTGCAGTTTCTTTTGCTATTGCAGATGGTCAATTGCCTTCTAACAATAAAGCCGGATACGTAATTAGAAGGATTTTGCGTAGAGCTGTTCGCTATGGTTATACTTTCCTTGGTTTTAAAGAGCCATTTATCAATGAAATGGTGGCTGTTTTAACTGAGCAGTTTGCTGATGTTTTCCCTGAAATTAAACAACAAGAAGAGTTTATAACTAGAGTAATTTTCGAAGAAGAGAATGCTTTCCTTAAAACTTTAGAAAACGGTCTGTCTATCTTGAATGATTTAATTAAAAAGGACACTGGTGATAAAGTTATAAAAGGAGAAAATGCTTTTGAACTTTACGATACATTCGGTTTCCCTTACGACCTTACTGCGCTAATTGCTCGCGAAAATGGTTTTGAGGTAGACGAAGCTGCTTTTAAAGTGGAGTTGGAGAAACAAAAAACTCGCTCAAGAAACGCTCAGGTTTCTGAAAAAGGTGACTGGATAATAGTGAGTGATGGTGATTCTGTAGAGTTTGTGGGTTACGAGTTTCTAGAGTCTGAAGCAAAGATTCTTCGCTATAGAGAATTAAAAGAGAAAAAAGGTACAGTTTATCAACTAGTGCTAGATAATACTCCTTTTTATGCTGAAAGTGGTGGACAAGTAGGAGATATCGGTTATATAGAAAGTGATGGAGAAAAGGTTTCGATTATCGATACCAAAAAAGAAAATGATCTAATTGTTCATTTTACTAAGAAACTTCCGTCGAATCCTGAAGCTGTATTTAAATGTGTGGTAAATGCTAATAAGAGAAAGCTTACAGAAAACAATCACTCTGCAACGCACTTGTTACATGCTGCATTAAAAAGAGTTTTAGGCGATCACGTGCAGCAGAAAGGTTCTTTGGTGAATGAGAAAGTACTTCGTTTTGACTTTTCTCACTACACTAAAATGACTGAAGAGGAAATTGCTGAGGTAGAGAAAATTGTAAATCAGAAGATTAGAGAGAATATTTCTCTTGAAGAGAAAAGAAATGTGCCTATAGAAGCCGCTAAAGGTATGGGAGCAACTGCTCTTTTTGGTGAGAAATACGGCGATTTTGTACGTGTTATTACTTTCGATAAAGAATATTCAATAGAACTTTGTGGAGGTACTCATGTGCCTGCAACAGGTAAAATCGGATTCTTAAAAATAGTTTCTGAGAGTTCTGTTGCTGCTGGTGTTAGAAGAATCGAAGCGGTAACTGCTGATGAAGCAGAGGCTTTAGTAAATGCTAATGAGCAAGTCTTAAAGCAACTGGATGAAATACTCAAAAATCCGAAAGACTTAAACAAAGCTGTTAGTTCTTTGCTTGAAGAAAGAAACCAGATGCAAAAAGAGCTGGAGAAATTCAGGCAAAAAGAGATCAATCAGTTGAAAGATACTTTAGTGCAAAATGGCAAAGATGTTTCTGGTATTACTGCTATTGTAAGCAAAGTAAGTTTACCAAATGCAGATGCACTTAGAAAGTTATCGTTCGATTTAAAGAACAAAGTTGATAGTTTATTTATGGTACTTGCTGCCGAAATTGAAGGAAAACCTCAAATTGCAGTAATGCTATCAGAAGATGTAATTGAAAGTAAAGGCCTTGATGCTGTAAAAATTATACGCGAGCTAGCTAGAGAAATCAAAGGTGGTGGCGGTGGCCAACCATTCTATGCTACTGCTGGTGGTAAAGATGTTTCAGGTCTAGATACTGTTGTAGCAAAAGCTAAAGATTTTTTAAACTAATAATACCTAATTAAAATGTTTACCGGAATTGTTGAGAGTTTGGGTGAGGTAGTTGGCATAGAAAAAGAGCAAGAAAATGTGATTTTCAGTATCAAATCACCCATATCTCACGAATTAAAAGTAGATCAAAGTTTGGCACACAATGGAGTGTGCCTTACTGTTACCAGTATAAGCGAAGGAGTGCATACTGTAACGGCCATTCAAGAAACTTTGCGCAAAAGTAATCTCGGAGATTGGCAAACAGGTAGCCTTATTAACTTGGAAAGAAGTATGCCTGCAAATGGCAGATTTGACGGGCACATTGTGCAAGGGCATGTAGATCAAGTAGGAGAGTGCGTAAGTGTGAAAGACGAAGCTGGAAGCTGGCTATTTACTTTTGAATACGATACCTCAACGGGAAACTTTACTGTTGAAAAAGGTTCTATTTGTATTAATGGAGTAAGCCTTACTGTAGTTAATTCTCAGTTAGGTCAATTGAGTGTAGCCATTATTCCATATACTTTTGAGCATACTAACTTTCAACAAATAAAAGCTGGTACAAAGATTAATTTGGAGTTCGATATTCTAGGGAAATATATCCAACGCCTACATAATTTACCTAGCGGTAGTTAACAAATATTAATCAAGGCCTTTGACTTCTATTTAAATATCATTAATGCAATAATTAATTGTATTATTCAGTTGCTGTATTGATAATAATCCTCATACAACTAGTTTTTATTGTATTATTATTATTATTTTGGTTGCAATAATTTTTTCAGCAATTTTTATTTTGGTGTTAACATAGAAGTAATTTAATCTATAAAAGGTTACATATCAGCGGATCTCTAATAAACTGATCACAAAGTTTTTAGGACTTTTCCTAAAATTTCAATCGTTAAACCAATATTCTATAAAAGTATGAGATGTATCGTAGTAGACGACGAAGATGTAGCAAGAATGGTAATCAAGGATTTTGTAGAAAGAACAGAAGGTCTTGAACTGGTTGCAGACATCGATAATGCTATAGATGCTTATAACCTACTCAAAAAAGAAAAAATCGATCTTGTTTTTCTGGATATAGAAATGCCTAAGATGACAGGTATTGAACTAGTAGAATCACTAGAACACAAGCCTCAGTTTGTGCTAGTTACTGGCAGAAATGATTATGCTGTTAAAGCTTACGAGCTAACCATAACAGATTATTTGATTAAGCCAGTTGAGTACAAA
>PBYL01000168.1 GCA_002729595.1 Thalassovita sp.
AACAATGACAAAGTTTAATGTTCCTGTCCGAGGAGAAGTATCGGAAAACAACCAAGCTATTTTCGATAACCTTAAAAAAGGTTTAGGCTTCGTTCCAAATTTGTATGCTTACTTTGCTAAAAACGATACTGCACTTGGCGACTATCTAGCACTTCAAAATCGTAAGTCGACTTTAAAAGCAAAAGAAAGAGAAGTTGTCAACTTAGTAACTAGCCAAGTAAATGGATGTCGTTACTGCCAGTCTGCGCACACTGTTTTAGGCAAGATGAATGGATTTACCGATGAGCAAGTTTTAGAGATTAGAAGTGGAGCTGCTTCATTCGATGCTAAAGTGGATGCCCTAGTAAAATTGACCAAAGCAATTGTAGAAAATAGAGGTAAAGTTTCTGAACAAGTAAAAACTAACTTTTTCGAGGCTGGATATACAGAAGCTAATCTAATTGATGTGGTAATTGTAATCGGTGATAAAATCATTAGTAACTACATCCATAACCTCACTCAATTCGAAATTGATTTTCCAATCGCACCTGAACTTTAACCTTAACCAATAAACAACATTTAAGATGAACACACATAAAATTAACTGGATAAATGCCATAATTGGTGGCATATTGGGTACACTCGCTTTCGATTTAGTAGGCTTTGCTTTTACTGGACAATTTTGGGATATCGCCGGTTTACTAGGCGAAAAAACAGGATTAGGTTTTGCTTATGGACTTTTTGGTCACTATTCAAATGGAATTTTACTGGCAGTTTTGTATGCAGGTATTGCACCATCTCTCATAGGCCCAAATTGGTTAAGAACCTTGGTCTTTGTTACAGCAGAAACCATTGCATTGGTTTGGTTCTTTATGTTTCCATTGTTAGGTGGTGGCATAGCAGGAACAGAAATGGCTGAGATTATTCCAGTATTATCAATGGTGAGGCACTGGGCTTACGGCATTCCACTATGGTATTTTGTGCATCAATACCATCAGCAAGAACTAGCTATTGAATAAACCAAAAACACATTTATTGAACATATAAATTTTAAAGATATGGCAACACAAATCAAAATAACAAATCTACCAGAAGGATATCAGAGTATTATCACAAATGGTACGCACAGCATTGTTGGCGATGAGCCAGTAAAGAGTAAAGGAACAGATTTGGGTTTAAGCCCATCGGAACTAGTATTGAGCGGTTTGGCTATGTGTAAGGTGGCAACTGTACGTTATATAGCCCGCAAAAACAATTGGGAAATAGGTAATGTAATTGCTGAGTTGTCTCAAGAAGTAAAAAGAGAAGCAAAGGGTTTAACTACAGATGTAAAAGTGAAGATTCAGATCGAGGGTGATTTAACAGCAGAGCAAAAAACTGAGTTGCTAAAGCAAGCTGATAACTGTTACATACACAGACAAATCTTAGGTGAATGGAACATCGAACACGCTACCGATTTAGTTGAAGCTCCACTAGTATAATTGATCTTACCTCCGAATTTTTAAATCAAAAACAGACTCTTTTCTTAAGAGAAATTTAATAGAACTATCATGGGTAATGTAGAGATAAAGCATCCTTTGCCTCCATTTACTTTGGAAACCGCTTTGGAAAAAGTACAAAAAGCAGAAGACGCTTGGAATACGCAAGATTATGTAACTGTATCGAAAGCATATACTATTGATACCGAATGGAGAAACAGAAATGTTTTTTTGAATGGGAGAGAAGAAGTACAGGCTTTTCTTAAAAACAAATGGGAAGTAGAGTTGGACTATAAGCTTAAAAAAGAACTTTGGGCTTATAAAGATAACCGAATAGCAGTTCGCTTTGAATACGAATACCGCAATAAAGCAGGTCAGTGGTTTAGAGCCTATGGCAACGAGAACTGGGAGTTTAATGAAAACGGTCTGATGCAAAAACGCTATGCGAGCATAAACGATTTGCAAATCGAAGAACAAGACCGAAGATTATAATTACTGCAAAAGTGGTTTGGGTTTCGCCCAAACTGCTTTTGTTTTTTAAATAATATGAAAAATCGATGGGGGCAAATTTTTCCCTTATTGACATATGTTGCAGCTCAACTTACTTTCGCAACAGATAAAATTAATCACGATGGACAGACGATTGTTAGGTAATATTTTAATTATCACGCTAGTAATTCTTGCTGGCTCAGGCATCTACATGTACTTTACACCCTTCGGGAAAAATGTAGCTTCTTTACATACATTCTTTGCACTGCTGTTTATACTGGCAATGGTTTTCCATATCATCAATAATAAATTACCATTGTCTAATTACATAAAAGGCAAAAAGAAAACGACGCTCAAAAAATACCAAAGTGTTTATGTTTTTTCTATTGCTACGGGCTTGGCTACCGGTTTGTATTTTAATCATCCTTATTTAAATAAGCTATATGCTTTTGGCAACCAATGGAGAAATCAACAGTTGGGTAAGCAAGATGCAAGTTTTGATTATCAGGTGATAGACTTGCCAAATGCGGTAGGCAACAAAGCAATAAGTATAGAACTGAAAAAGGGAGAAGCTTTTCAATATCCTTTATTTGCCGTTTGGTTAGCAGATTCAGTTGGAAACTACATTGAAACTTTATACATATCTAGGGTAATTGCATCGAGCACTTTCGATTATGGCAACAAAGTAGGTGATAAGTGGGAAGCAGCAGTAAAAAGAAGGCCAGAAGCTTTGCCTTATTGGTCTCACCAAAGAGGCATTAAAGCAGTCGATGGTTTGTATGTGCCTTTAGCTAATGCAGGAGATTTAGATGGTGTTTCTGGTGCAACGCCAACTGGTAACTTTTTAATCAACTCAAAGACTAAGATTGATAAGAGTAACACTTACAAAGTTTTTATAGAACTGAATCAATCGTATGACTGGAATGAGTTTTACAGTGAAGATAAATTTCCAGAGGATAAAATCTATTCAGGTTCGGGGCAGGTTGGGCAACCATCTTTAATTTATTCAGCGAAAATTAACCCAAACGATTTAGTTTCTACCACCTACAAATTAATGGAGTTGGTTGGGCATGGTCATCACTCTGGGCAAGATGGAGAACTCTATACTGATCTAGCTAATATTACTACTGCTAAAAACATTGCAGATAGAATTATCTTAAAAGTGGAATGAGTTTACTATCTTTTTCTCATTTAGAAGCAATCATCTTAAGCACAAAAACCCAGATTTTTCAAAATAGAATTATCTCTATTCAAATAGATTTTATCCAATTTAGCATTTTATCAATCTCGCAGTTTTTAACATATAACATTATCTAAATTGATTTTGACTGAATATCATATACTAAAGGTGGATTAAATACTATTTTAGACTGATTTTGATAAAACTGATTACAAAATTTTGGTAAAAATTAGTTCATTAGAATTTAATTTGGATAAATGGATTATTCTTAGATATTAAAGTTTTTGCTCTGCCTATTAATCCTTTAGTTTTTTACTGAAATAGCAAACAATATTACTTGCAATTAGCATAAAACAATATTAAAATATTGTAAATTTACTTAAAAGCTGATTTTTCGTAATTTGAAATTTGCCAATTATATTTGGTAATTCGGACTGTTAATTTAAAGCAATATTTGAGAATCCATTGTCTAATTTAACTAAAGATTTTGACTTTACTACGCTATGGAAAAGACTGAAAGCAGGTGATAGAAATGCCTTTAATACCACTATACGTTTTTTTTACAAACTGCTTTTTTCCTACGGTTTTAAAATCTCGGGCAATGCACAATTAACAGAAGACTGCATACAAGATTTGTTTATTTATATCTGGGAAAACAGAGAGAAGCTTGGCGATATAAAAGATGTAAAAGCCTATCTACTAAAATCGCTTCGAAGACGTATTTTGGAAGCTTTGAGCCGTTGGGATAACAGAAAACAGCAGTTTGCCACTTTCCAACCAGAACTCGACATTGTTTTTTCTCACGAAGATTTAATCATTCAAGATCAGTTTAATAAAGAAAAGGTTCAGAAACTCACCTCAGCATTAAACAATTTGCCTCCTCGGCAACGCGAAGCCCTCTATCTCAAGTTTTATGGAGAAGCCTCTTACCAAGAAATTGGAGAGATAATGGGTATTAATAATCAGTCTGTAGGCAATCTGTTACAAAGGGCAATCAAGCTACTTAAAGATTATATTTTGCTTTTAATATTTCTCATTCCTTAGGCAAAATCATCCTTTTAAAAAAAAAAATTGAAAAAAAATTCAATTTGGTGAGTATATCTCAATAACTCCTCCTTCTGTAATACCAAAGCGGTAATGATTAACAACGAATTCAATACGAGTTACCACTCTAATAACTTTCGCTAATTACAATAAAAAATAAGACCAATAACATGGATTATAAGCACTATAAGATAGAAGATTTTGTGTTAGACAAATCTTTTGAGGAATGGGTGAATGGTAAAAATCAGGAATCTATAGCCTTTTGGGAAAAATGGAAGATGGAGCATCCTGAAAGAGAAAATGAAATAGCACAGGCAAAGGAAATGATTTTGAACTTAAGATTTAAAAGTTCTGACATTTCAGCTAATCTGATCGAAGACAAGATTAGAGTAATAAATGAAAAAATTGATAACAAGAACAATGAGACTGGAAAAGTAAAAAGTATGAGCCCACAGTATAAAAATATAGCTGCCACTATTTTGCTATTGCTTGTAGCAGGCTATACGCTGTGGTTTTTTAACAAAGAAAAGTATCAAAAAAAAGAAGAAACGATCGCGAAGTATCTCGATAAAACCACTAGCAGTGGGCAAAAAATTAATGTGACGCTAACAGATGGGACAGTAGTTAAATTAAATTCTCAAAGTAAACTGAAAGTGCCAGAAAAATTTACTGCTAATAAGAGAGAAGTTTTTTTAGAAGGTGAAGCATTTTTTGAAGTGGAAAAAGATGCTTCAAAACCCTTTTTGGTCCACACCGGTGAGCTCGTAACAATGGTGAAGGGAACGGCTTTTAACATCGCAGCCTATAACGATGACGAAGAAATTAGAGTAGCTGTAAGCGAAGGTAGCGTAGGAGTAATTGTAAAGATGAAAAACGATTACGATACATTGGATTTGCTACCTAACGACATGGTGATTTATAACAAAGCAAATGAGCTAGCGCAGAAAGTCACCTTCGATACAAGAAAAGAAATCGGTTGGAAAGATGGCATTATCTACTTCGAGAATGCCAATGTTGCTGAGATTTTTCCTTATCTGGAAAAGTGGTATGGAGTAAAAATCAATGTAGAAAAGCAAGAAGAAATATTGGGCTCATTTGTGGGAGAGTTTCAAGATGAAAATCTCGATAATGTACTCCGAGTAATGGGCAATGCACTCGGCTTTAATTACCGAATTGAAAATAAAGTTGTTCACATAAAACCTTCGAAATATGACTGATACTAGCTAGCAAAAAAAACCAGTATTTCTAGAAGAAATACTGGGAAAAAGTCCATCTACACCACCCATAAAGCAAGCGACCAAACTTAACATTTATGGAATGGTGTCTCATTAAACTTTTATTCAAAATTTAACAGCTTCAAATTTATGAGATTTAACGCTATACGAGTAATCAAAATGCTTTCAAAGTTTATTTTTTATGGCATTACTCTGCAAGTAATGTTTTTTTCCACGCTGATTGCTTCAGACAGCATGGCTCAAAAAAAGAACGTGAAAGAAGTTTTTATAAAAGTAGGTTCCAATTACCAGTCGCTTAATGCTTTTTTTGACTCTATTGAGACTCAGAGCGATTATAAATTTGCTTATTCAAAAAACATTGTAGCAAATATAAAAGATGTTTCAATTACTACTGGAACTAGAAGTGTTTATGATGTATTGCTGGAGGTATCTAGAAATAAAAGACTGAAATTCACGCAGGTAAATAATTCCATTTCTGTTGAGAAAATTAAAAAACTCAAAGAAAATCCGGAGGTAGAAATAGTTACAGATATTATTGATATATCTGGTAAAATCACAGACGAAAATGGTGAACCCTTGCCGGGGGTAAACATCCTTGTGAAAGGGACAACAATTGGAACCATCTCTGATGTGGATGGTATGTACAAATTGCAAGTAGAAGAAAACAGCGTTTTAGTATTTAGTTCTGTTGGCTTTATAAGTCAAGAGATTCCAGTTAGTAACAGCTCAGTAATTGATATAAATCTACTAAGCGATACCAAAGCATTAGAAGAGCTAGTTGTTATTGGTTATGGTACAGAAAAGAAGGTAAATTTAACAGGTGCCATTTCAGCAGTAGAAGCGAGTGAGCTTACAACCATCTCCACTTCTAACTTATCTAACACATTAGCAGGTCGTGCTCCAGGTGTAAATATTACCAATGCTTCGGGTTTAGCTGGTTCTTCATCAGATATTAGAATTAGAGGTAGTTTTGGTGAGCCTTTGTATGTAATCGATGGAATTATTAGAGATAAAGATGCTTTTGATGCACTTACAGCTAATGAGATAGCGCAACTTAATATCTTAAAAGATGCTGCTACAGCTTCAATCTACGGTTCGCAAGCAGGTAATGGAGTCGTGTTGGTTACTACCACGAAAGGAACCAAACAAGCGCCTGTTTTCAACTATCAAACATCTTTTTCATTTTCTGATCCTACTCAAGAATTACTTTCAGATAAAACCACAGCGATTGACGAATTAATCTACCAAAATAGAGTTGCCGAGTACCAAGGCACAGCACCACCAAATGGCGAAGAAGAGTTTGCTTATTTCGCAGACAAAAACTACAATGTAAATGACTTTATCTGGCAAACACCTACCAACCAGAGACATTTATTAAGTGTAAATGGAGGTAGCGATAAAGTTACTTATTATGTAATGTCGAGCTATAGAGCTGAAAATGGTTCTTACAAAAATCTGGAATACGATAAGTTTAATTTGAGGTCTAATGTATCAGTGAAACTGAGCGATAGAATTACCATGGATTTGAACCTATCTGGTGTACAAGAAAACAGCGATCGTTTTTACTGGCCATTTACAGGTGATGACGATTTTAGTGTTTCCGATTTATACCGTTGTACTTTTAACTGGCCTAAAACCTATCCATTTTATTTAGAAGAAGATGGTACACCTGCGAATTATGTAACAGATTATCCGGTACAAACACCAATGGGTAGCTGGCAAGCTTGGAGTGTGATTGACCAAGTAATTGGCGACCGATACATTAAAACCAGAGAAAGAGAGCTTAACTCAATTCTATCTTTAAATGTAGACTTAAGCGATTTTGTAGAAGGTTTATCTACTAAGGTATTGGGCAACTTTATTGCTAGCGATTACATGAGAAAGAAATACCTTACTTACCAAACAAACTATGTGTATTCTTCGCTCGATCCAGATGGTAACCGTTTTATTCCTGCTCCTCCAGACCCTAATAATGTAAACATATTTACCTTTAGCCAGAATCAGGAATTTCTTAGCTATGAGGTACAAACACTTTGGAGCTATCAGTTTGACTGGTTTTTAAATTATGAGAGAAGCTTTGGTAAAAATAACATTACAGCCATGGCGATCTTCGAGCAGAGAGAAAATGGCGGTTTTGCTTCTTATGCAAAAGGTGAAGACCCGCTTACAGATTACGATCAAATGTTTGTTTACTCAACAGATGCTGAAAGAAGATATGGAAATGGTTGGGAATATAACGGCGCCAATTCTTCAGTAATTGGTAGATTAAATTACAACTTCGACGATAAGTATATTGCTGAGTTTTCTTTTAGATATGATGGTAATACATTGTTCCCAGATGACAAAAGATGGGGCTTTTTCCCTTCAGTTTCTGCAGCATGGAGAATCAACGAAGAATCTTTTATGGCAGGAACATCCACTTGGCTAGATAACTTAAAGATTAGAGCATCTTACGGTACAACAGGTAACTCATTAGATGTAAATAACAATCGTATTACAGCCTTTTCTTATAGAGAAATTTACGAAACTTCTGGCTCTTACATCTTTGGCGATAACCTTTATACTGCCATTGCTCCGGGAGCTACACCAAATGTTAATCTTACTTGGGCAACATCGACCACCTACAATGCAGGTATTGATTTTGGAGTAATCAACAATCAGCTTTCTGGTTCATTCGAGGTATTTAAGAGAAAGGAAGAAGACATTCTGGGTTCTAGAAGCGTAACCTTGCCAGATACTTATGGTCGCTCTTTAGCTCCAGAAAACTATGCTGCTCGCTCTTGGCGTGGTTTAGAATTTTCTGCTTTATGGCAAGATAGAGTTCTTAATGAGCAAGTGAAATATTCTGTTTACGGCAATATCGGTTTCTCAAAAGATCGTTGGGATATTTTAGACCAAGGTGCTGCCTATGAAGAAGGCGGAAGTTTGGCTTGGCAGTCTGCAATTGGACATCCAGTAAATAGAATTATCGGTTACCAAAGTTTGGGAATTGTAAGAACTCAGGAACAATTGGATGAACTTTTAGAAGCAGGTTTCACACAGTTTGGTAGAGACCCATATCTGGGTGGTTTGTATTTTGAAGATATCAGAGGAGAAAACTATTCTGATGGACCAGATGGAAAAATTGATGGGAATGATATTCAAGTGCTATCAGATAACAACTCACCTAGAATTAACTATGGTTTTGGCTTCAATTTAAGTTGGAAGAATTTCACACTTGATGCGCACTTCCAAGGTGTTGGAAACTACGATAGAATTATCAGTAACCAAGAAGGAGCGGGTATGCGTCAGCATGGTGGTAGTGTGAGACCTTACTATCCAATTTGGGCTGATGATGTTTGGACTCCTGAAACGCCAGATGCGAAATATCCTCGTCCGATTGGGCATAACTGGTATGAGTCTGGCACTGGTGCTTCAAGTTTCTGGATTACCAATGGCGCTTACATCCGCTTAAAAAACCTGAATCTTGGTTATAGCTTGCCAGAATTTGTAGTTTCTGCCATTAAACTGAAAAGTGCACAAGTATTCATCAATACGAATAACTTATTTGTGCTTTCAGCTATGACTGAATTCCACGATCCGGAACAGGACTACTACGATTCTTACCCGATTATGAAAACATTCACTTTTGGTCTTGATGTTAAATTCTGATAAAACTTTTTAAGATGAACATAAAGAAATTATTTATATGTGCAGTATTGGTATTATCATCACTTACCCAATGTGAAGATGTACTGGAAATTGAAAACATCGACAGTTACGATTCTGAAGCAGTCTGGAACAGCGAAGATTTGGCCAATGCTTATTTAGCAGAGCTTTATCAGATTTTTGGAAATTGGAGTGCTTCTGCCGATTATACTTCTGAACAAGTTACTGGTGTTCCTTTCTACGAAGGTTTGGTTACTGTGAATAATGGCAGTTATAAGAATTGGGATTATACAACCATTCGCTTGATCAACCAAGCTATTGAGCAAGTTAACGAAGGTTCTTTGGATGATGAAATAAAAGATGAAATTACTGGGCAAGCTCTTTTTATGCGAGCCTATTCTTATTTCTGGATGGTGGTTTATCACGGTGGAGTTCCTTATATCACTACCCCACAAGACAGATACGAAGACGATTTGTTTGTAAGCAGAAACACCACAGCAGAGTGTTTCGATTTAATAGAACAAGACTTAGATGCAGCTTTGGCTTTATTGCCTCAAAACATTCCTTCTTCGTCTGATGATTACGGAAGAATAGACCAAAACTTTGCCTTGGCTTTTAAAGCAAAAGTTTTGTTGTATAAAGCATCACCTCAGTTTAATCCTTCAAATCCTTTTAGCAACCAATATTGGGAAGCGGCTTATACTGCCAACAAAAAAGCTTACGACGATTTGTTAGCACAAGGCTATGGTTTGGTAGACGATTACTCAGACTTGTTTTTAGATGAAAGAAATGCAGAAACAGTATTTGCGGTAATTAATACTTATCCGAACAAAACTACAAATTGGGATAATGGTGTTCGTCCGGGTTCTGAGAGTCGAGGTCCTGCTTCTGCTTGCCCTACTTGGGAGTTTGTACAAGAGTTCCCGATGTTAGATGGTAAGTTATACAGCGATCCATCAAGTGCTTACTACATGACAGACGAAGAGTTTTCTCAGAACTTCTGGGAAAACAGAGACCCAAGATTCGAAAAGTCTGTAGTTTGGAATGCCAGTGTTTACGAAGTTTCTGGAAAAGCAGGTAACAGACAATATACTTCGCTAGGTATTGCGCATGAGTTAGACGATTATGGTATTAATCCAGAAGCAAACATCAACTCTACCAACTTGAATCGTTACAGTGGTTTCTTTATTAAAAAGGCGAGTGATTTATCGCTAACGCAAGCAGAAGTACAGCAATACGATATCGATTTTGTGTTGATGCGTTTTGCGGAGGTGATGTTAAACTATGCAGAAGCTGCCAACGAAACGGGTAAACCTACCGAGGCGCTTGAAATGCTAAAACAATTAAGAGAAAGAGCAGGCATAGAACCTGGATCAGGTAATTATGGTATTACTGCCACCACAACAGAAGAAGTAAGAGAAGCAATTCTTGCTGAGCGCAATATTGAATTGTGTTTCGAAGGTCACAGGTTCTGGGATTTAAGAAGATTGAGAATGTTAGATAGACTTGATGGCATTAGTAAACATGGAGTTGAGGCCATAGCCATTAACGATGATGGATCAGAAATGGCGATTTCTGCGGCAAAAGCTGCAGCAGCTACTTATGAATTGTTGCCATCTGATTTTAAATATAGCTTACTACCTACACCATATACAGGCACTCAAGTATTTTCTGTTCCTGATACCTATTATTTCTTCCCAATAAGCCAGACTTCTATTGATGCCAATGGTAATCTGGAGCAAAATGTAGATTGGGGAGGAAGTTTCAATCCAACTTTAGAGTAATATAAACTCAATATTTACTTGATCAGTAGTCTTTGTATGAGGGCTACTGATTTTTTGTTTTAACTATGTTGATGCAAAGCAAAAAAAATCCTTTACCTCAAGCGAGATAAAGGATTTTAAGCAATTAATGGTGTAACTGCTATCTTTTATATGCATAATAATGCTTCAATTTACACAGATAAATTTTTACTTTATTAGTAGAATGATCTGGAAGTAGAAAAGTGATGGCTCAAATAGAAAATCCCTTATCTAAGGAAGATAAGGGATTTTTATATAATTTTCTGATGCCATTGAAATGGCATTTGATTCATTAGAATCTAAATATATACAATGCTTTTCTTGTTAAAAATTTATAGGTACCTGTAAATAGAAATCAGCTCGCTAAAGTAGCCTATCTTTTATCCCGAATTGGGGGAGTAAGATTCTCAATTTAGTGATACCAATTTTCTCAAATTTGTTTACAACTCTTTTGAGTAGATCATTCTCTAATCTCTAAATCAAATGGGTCTATACTAGTTCCGATTTTAGCGCATAGTTTTTCTAATTCTGTTTGATCTAACAAAGCGATTTTGAAACAGCGAATTAAAAAGTAATATGTCACGTCTACTAATGCTTTTCTGGCTTCTTTCAAATCTGTGCTAGAAGTTCTAATTGGAGGTTTTGGAGTACCATCACTCAGTTCACACTTTCCACCACACATCGGGCAATAATCATATACTTTTGTGCCATGAGCGTCTATCCATGCTTGTTGAGCATCACGAATATTTGTAAACCTTTTGCCGTATTCATCAATAGCTTTTAGGGCAACTTGTACTTCATCTATCCAGTATTCTATATTAGCAAATTGCCCAACAACATGATGTGTATAAGCTGTAGTAAACTTCCTTAATTGTTCGGTTACAAGCTTGGCTTTTTCAATTGTGTATATCATTATCTATTATAATATCAGAAATTAACTAAGATGTAAATCTTATTAAAGTGATTTAAATTAACAATTTAGATGGCATTCAATAACTATTATTTGTTACATT
The DNA here is from genome assembly GCA_002729595.1 of Thalassovita sp. Lineage (GTDB taxonomy): Bacteria > Bacteroidota > Bacteroidia > Cytophagales > Flammeovirgaceae > Chondrinema. Next base: position 11,869 of record PBYL01000168.1, read on the forward strand.
TGATCTTAGATTATTTATATATTTTAAAGCTATTATAATTTTAAAATGAAATCAGATCAAATATTTATTGCCAAAAATAAACTAATTAAAGTAGTTCTATTTGCTTTTGTATTGCTACTGAATTTTTCAGTTTATAGCCAATCTTTTGAAGGCTGGATTAGTTACAAGGTAGAAACCTTAAATCCAAATTCTGAATTGATTCCTGATAGTACTTGGCAAAAAATGATGAAAGAAAAGTTTGGTGATAAAGGATATATCGCACAAAAATATTATTATAAAGAAAACAATTACATTGCTGAAATAGAAGCAGGAAATGAGAAAGGTTTTCAGGCATTTAGTTCTGCAGATGGCTTAATATATTCTTGGCAAGAAAACTCAAACAAAGCAGTTGCTGTAGACAGTAAAAATACTTTAGATGAGTTTATTGAGATTGTAGAAACAGATCAAACAGATAATATCTTAGGAATTGAATGTAAATGCATTGTTGTAAAATCTAGTTTGGGAGAGACTACCCTTTGGTATAATAGCGATTATTTTAAGATTGATCCTAATTTCTATAAAGGTTTTAAAAATGGTCACTGGGAGCAAATTATAAATAAAATAGAATGTATTCCACTCAAAATTGAAAACAAAGGATTTATGAGTAATACTGTACAAGAAGCTACAGCTTTTGAAGAGATAGCAGTTGATGAAAGTCGATTTACAATTCCAAAGTTTAAAGAGGTTTATAAAAATCCATTAAAGTAAGTTATAGTCAGTCTATAAAATGGCCGGAATTATAGCTTCTCAATAATTTCAAGATAAGATTACGCTATTTGTAGATAATCGATTTAAGCTCCCAATATTTTAAGTGATGTTGGGAGTTGTCTTTTTCTTGGTATTAAAAAAACTCATAAAAACGTCTTTATCAAACCAAAACATCACTAATTACCTTTTGCCAGCCAACATACGATTCTTTAATTGAATCGGTATCTTCAGAAGGGATGAAAACTTGGGCTTTGTTGTTTTTAGGGAAATCTTCTATACTTTGCCATATGCCGGCACCTAATCCAGCTATTAGCGCAGCACCATAAGCCGATACATCTGTAATGCCAATGTTCACGACTTTGGTACCTAGCAAATCCGTTAAAAAATGCATTAGAAATCCATTTTGGGTGATGCCGCCATCTGCTTTCAATTCTTTTAATGATGTCTGTGCCTCTTGCTCCATCACACTTATCACATCCTTTATTTGATAGGGGATTGACTCCAAAGCAGCTCGAACGATATGCGATTTATTAGACTTAAAAGTTAGCCCGTGGATGGAAGCTTTCCAGTTCATTTTCCAATGTGGTGCGCCCATGCCACTAAATGCAGGGATTATGTATACACCCTCGCAACTTTCTAAAGACTGCGCAATACTTTCTGTTTCAATGCTATCCGTTAAAATTCCCAACTGCTTTTTTAACCATTCGATGGTGGCTCCACAACTTACAATTACTCCTTCTAAGGCGTAATCGATGCGGTTTTCTATGCTCCAACAAATGGTAGTTACCATGCCGGAATTAGAAGATACAGGTTTGTTTCCTGTATTCCATAAAATGGAAGAACCTGTTCCGAGTGTTACTTTTGCGGTTCCTTCTGAGTAACAAGCTTCACCAAATGCGGCAGCATGTGAGTCTCCAATCATTCCGGTAATAGGTATAGGGCGATCAAATACCTTTTCAAAATCTGATGCGCCAAAGTGGCACGAAGAATGGCAAACCTCAGGTAGGTTTAATTTACTTAGGTTGAATTTGTCTAATAAAAACTCATCCCACTCAAGCTCAAAAATATTGTAGAATAAAGTTCTGCTAGCATTGGTATGGTCGGTAATGTATTTTTCACCATTGGTAAGCTTATAAAGTAACCAAGTATCAACTGTACCAAAATAAGCATTACCTGCTTCGATTTTCTCTCTCACACAAGCATCATTTTCGTATAAATGGATCAGTTTTGTAGCCGAAAAATAAGGATCGATTTTTAAACCAGTTTTCTGTTTTATTTCACACTCTAAACCTTGAAGATGTAATCTATTGCAAGTCTCGATAGAACGTTTACATTGCCACACAATAGCTTGATGTAGTGGTTCACCATTTTCATCCCAAACCACAAAAGTTTCCCTCTGATTGGTGATGCCACAGCTTACTATATTGTGAGTTTGATTTGGATATAAAGCTTCAAATTGCTCAATGCAGGTTTTTACTGCTTCTATCACTGTTTGATATATCTCAATAGGAGATTGCTCTACATAACCCACTTGTGGATAATAAGATTGAAGCGGTATGGTAGTTTTTGTAATTAGTTCACCATCTTGATTAAAAACTATCGCTTTTGTACCGCTTGTACTTTGATCAACAGTCAATATAAATATTTCTTTAGAAGACATCTTTAGAGAATTTAAGCTTTAAAAAATCAATCGTCTTTTCTACTTGCTTTGTCGAGAATTACTGCTACGAGTATGACCATACCTTTTACAACTTGTTGCCAAAAAGGAGAGACATTGAGCAACACAAGCCCATTGTTGAGCACACCGATAATTAATGCACCTTGTACAGTGCCTAAAATTGTTCCGCGTCCACCAGAAAGGGAAGTACCTCCAATTACTACAGCAGCAATAGAATCAAGTTCGTAACTCAAACCTGCATTGGGTTGGGCAGAGTCTAAACGGGCAGTAACGATTAGCCCACCAATAGCCGACAAAGCTCCGACAATTGTATACACCCAAACTTTTACATTCTTAATTTTTATACCTGAAAGGCGAGCTGCACTTTCGTTACTTCCAATGGCATAAATATACCGGCCTAATTGCGTGTAGTTTGTTATAATGATGGCAATACCTACAATAACAGCAGAAATCCAAACGGGCATCGGGATACCTAAAAACCAGCCAGTGCCTAAAAAAGCAAAACTAGGATTTAAACCCGTTATCGGATAGCCGCCCGTCCAAAGCATGGTAAGTCCGCGAGCGATGGTAAGCATAGCTAATGTTGCCACAAAGGGTGGGACTTTAAATTTTGTAATCATAAATCCATTAAAAACACCCAAACCACTACCCACAGTAGTACCAGTAACTACAGCACCCAACAATGTAAAGCCAATAAACAAATTCATCGATTGGAATTCGACTCCATACTTTAAAAGACCTGCTGCAATAGCACTACTCAATGCCAAGATAGAGCCAACAGATAGATCAATTCCGCCAGATAAAATAACTAGCGTCATGCCAACAGAGATGCAAATATTTACTGAAATTTGCCGCATTACATTCCAAGCATTATCCACCGTCAAAAACTTATCTGACATAATGGATAGTATAATACAAAGCAGTAGCAGGGCTATTATTGATTTAAATTGAGCTAATTTTTCTTTCATTTTCATTTCACATTTCTTATTTAATAGCAGCCGTCATTATAGCATCTTCATTAGCTTCTGCACTTTTAAATTCAGTATCTATCTTAGACTGACTCATTACTAAAATTCTATCTGAGATGGTCATTATTTCAGGTAGTTCCGATGAAACCACAACTACAGCCAATCCCTCTTTGGCAAGTTGCTCTATCAAATGATATATTTCGTTCTTGGCATTTACATCGATACCGCGAGTAGGTTCATCCAAGAAAAGTACTTTAGGGCAAGTGGCTAACCATTTACCAATAACTACTTTTTGTTGGTTACCACCGCTTAAGTTTTTAGTGATGTTCTTCTCAGAAGTGGTTTTTATATTGATCTTGTTAATGTAATACTTCGCAAGTTTACACTCAAGTACATTATTCAGAAAGCTGCTTTTTACAACTTGTTCAGTATCAGCCATGCTGATGTTTTTGGCAATATTCATTTGTAGTACAAGCCCATCTTTTTTACGATTTTCGGGCACGAGACCTAAGCCTGCTTTTATCGCATCACACACAGAATTGATTTTTACTTCCTTTCCTTCGATGTAAATTTTACCAGTTACTCTGTTGGGATGCAGCCCGAAAATGGCTTCGAAAAGTTCTGTGCGACCTGCACCCATTAAACCGAAGATGCCTAGTATTTCGCCTTTTCTAACACTTAGAGAGACATTTTGTACCCAATAGTCTTCAGTATTCGGATTCTTGTAAAAACTCAAATCTTCAATTCTCAGAATTTCTTCCCCATAAGGTATTTTTGTTCTTTGAAAAGTGTTTTTAATATCTCTGCCCACCATAAAGCGAATCAAATCTTCCTTTTTCACATGAGATACATCTTCGATTTTGCCCACCATTTGCCCATCTCTAAGGGCAATAAATCGATCTGCAATTTTGAATAATTCATCAAGTTTATGGGAGATATATAAGATAGCGACACCTTTCTTTTTAATGTCTTCGATGATTCGGAACAAGATTTCCACCTCAGAATCTGATATTGCCGAAGTAGGTTCATCCATAATAATAACTCGTGCATTTAATGAAAGGGCTTTTGCAATCTCAATGAGTTGTTGCTCACCAATTCTAAGTTTGCCCACTTTTGTCTTAGGATCGATATTAAAGTCTAATTTTTTTAGCCATTCTCTAGATTGAGCATGCATGGTCTCATAATCTAGAAAGCCAAATTTGTTGACTAGCTCACGGCCTAAAAAGATGTTTTCTGTGATGCTTAAATAGGGGATGAGGTTTAATTCTTGATGGATAATTGCAATGCCTTTATCGTTTGCTTCTCGCGGAGTTTTAAAACTAACTTCCTCTCCATCCAAAAATAATTTGCCTTCATAAGTATTGTAAACACCAGAAAGAATCTTCATCAATGTAGATTTTCCTGCACCGTTTTCTCCTACAATCACATTTACTTCCCCCTTATACACTTCGAGGTTTACCTGATTTAAGGCGACTGTACCAGCGAACTTTTTGGTGATGTTTTGGGCAGTTAATATCGGCTGTTCTGTAGTCATATAAATTGGATTAAGGATTATTAGAAGTGATTGCTAATGAAATGGGAATCACACGAAGTTCATCAGTTTGTTTTTCTTCGAGATTTAATCTGAGTGCCCCTTTAAAGTTGACCGATTGCCCTTCTGAAACCTGTTTCATAAAAGGAGGGATAATCTCATTCTTCACTATGTGATTCATCTCGACTGAGATATTATTAAAATCCATCGTATTCGCATAATCGCTAATGCTTACCAAACCAGAAGCATCTCGAAGTGTATTTCCAAAGATAAAATCAGTGGCTAGAAGAATGCTTTGGCTGTCTAAACCTTCAATATCTAATCGCACATTTTCATCTTCTATGGCTAACACTTTTCCTTTGCCTTCGAGCATAAAGTAGCGATAATTACTCACGCCAAGTGTTTTTCCATGTTCTTTCGTAAATGAATTAAAGTTGGAATCGAGCTGAGCAAAATATGCTGAAGCTTCTAATGCAGGAACATTATTAATTTGAGTTTGCATTAATTCCTGAGCAAAAGTTTTGGGCGAAAAGTCTTCTTTTATTTCAGACAGCTTTTTTTCATCCAATGCTTCGAAGTACACAGAATTGTAAGCAATTAAGCAGATCAATAAGATGCCAATAACGATTTTGATTCTTTTAATCATTTCCTATGCTGTTATCATTTTATAGCAAATTTCTCAATGTTTTTTTGCGTAACTACTTCGACTGCAATAGGAATTTTCTTTTCAAAATCCTTATTTCCTTTAATGTATTGGTCTGCAAATTCTGCCGCCTTTTGAGCCATGAGTTTTGGCGATTGCATGGCTGTCGCTTCTATCTTGTTATCGTTAATCGCCTGTAGAACATCATCTGCACCATCAAAACCGAAAACCATAATACTTTCGGCTTTACCAGCAGCCAACAAAGCTTGATAAGCACCCATTGCCATCGCATCGTTTCCACAAAATACCGCATCTATATTTGGATGAGATTGTAAGATAGATTCTAAAACCTCCATTGCTTTGTTGCGGTCAAAATCGGCACTTTGTTGTGCCACCATTTCAATTTCTGGGAAGTTATCTACCACACTGTGAAAACCTTTTGAGCGATTCCATGTGTTGTTGTCGCCAACCAAACCCAGTAACTCCACATACTTGCCTTTTTTGTTCAGCTTTCTCACAAAGTACTGCCCCAGTTCTACGCAGCCAGAAAAATTATCAGACATAATCTGAGTTGCAGCCAAATCCAATGAGTTAATCTCTCTATCCATACAGAATGTTGGAATGCCTGCTTCCTTAGCACGTTTTACATTGGAGACAGAACCTTCTGTATCTGTAGGATTAAAAAGAATGGCAGAATAACCTGCCGAAATTACATTCTCAAAATGTTCGGCTTCTTTGGCGGTGTTATTTTGCGAATCGAAAATGGTGGTTTCGTAACCAAGTTCACGCGCTCGTTTTGCAGCAGCTTCTCCCAAAACCACAAACCAAGGATTATTGAGTGTTGAAATGACAATGGCTATTTTCTTATTTCCCTCAGACTCCTTTCGAGACTGGGAGCAGGAAATAAGCATCAATGTAATTAAAAAGATAGTTAGATATTTCATTTTCAATATTTTATGTGTTCGTATTCCCTTATTAAATAAGGTTTGGTTTTGGAAGACATCTAATTGCTTGTTAAATCAGATGGCACTCCAAATTGATAATTCTTATGATAGTTTGTTATAAATGAGTCTCTTACAAGACTTCATCATACAGTAATTTAAAAAAATCGCTACAATTTTGGTAGTTGCATCATTGAATTTCTCAGTATTGTACTAAAGAATACATCTACGGTTATACACTAATATTTTCTTCAACTAGTGTTTTACCTACTTTATACAATCCTTCTTCTGAGATTCCATAATGATTAAAAATATCGACCTGAGAGCCTGTAACAGTGTATTCGTCTGGAATACCTACAATTTTAAAAGCGAGTTTTTTACCATACTGCATCAAAATACTTGCACATAGTTCACCTAAACCTCCATTGATACAATGCTCTTCAACTGTTATCATAGATTGGCAACGGTCAGCAACTTCTAAGAGCAATTGCTCATCGAAAGGTTTAATGGAATGCATACTTACCACAGTGCATTTTATACCTTCTTTCTCCAATTGTTCAGAGGCTTTGTAAGCATGGTAAACAGTTTCACCAGTTGCAATAAATGCCAAATCGTTACCATTCTTCAAAGTAATTCCTTTGCCCAATTCAAACTTGGTATTGCTATTATGTAAATGATACATAGGGCGTTTGCCAAAGCGGATAAATACAGGTTTGTCTACCTGCGCAGCTAATTGGATCGCTTCTCTTGTTTCGAAATTATCTGCCGGAACAATGATGTGTATGTTATTGATGGCTCTAAGCACTGCAATATCGTGTAAAGAATGATGAGTTGAGCCTAAAGCACCATAGCTCACACCAGCACTAATTCCAATCAAATTGACAGGATTGTCTGAGTAGCAAACATCGTTTTTGATCTGTTCGAGCGAGCGAGCAGTAAGAAAGCAAGAAGGAGAAACGGCAAATACTTTTTTACCAGTAGAAGCCAGTCCGGCAGACATACCGACCAGATTTTGCTCTGCAATACCCACTTCCACAATCTGCTTTGGGTATAACTTTCCAAAATTCACCAGTTTACCAGAGCCGCGAGAATCACTGGTAACTGCTAATATGTTTTTGTCTTTAGCTGCAAGTGCTTCCATTGTTTCGGCAAAGGCAACCAAGTTTGGGATTCCTTGTTCCATATCATTTTCACTTTATTTCTAGCAATAATTCTTTTTCTGCTAATTCTTTTAGCGCTAGTTCATATTGTTCGTCGCTAGGTACTCCATGATGCCATTTTAAAACATCTTCCATATAAGAAATACCTTTTCCTTTAGTAGTATTGGCAATTACCAAATTGGGTTTGCCTTTTTCAAATGCGCCTTTATTTAATATGGTTGAAAGTACTGCGAAATCATGTCCATCCACTTCTTTTACTGCCCAACCAAAAGCTGCAAACTTTTCAGCCAGTGGTTCATTACTTAACACATTTGATGTGCGGTCTGTTATCTGCAATGTATTTCGGTCGATAATGGCGGTTAAATTATCTAGCTTATAGTGAGAAATTAACATAGCGGCTTCCCAATTAGAACCTTCTGCCAATTCTCCATCACCAAGAAGAGTAAATACTCGGTAATCTTTATTATCCATTTTGGCGCTCATTGCCATGCCAGCACTTATAGCCAAACCATGACCCAAACCACCAGTGTTTTGTTCTATGCCATTTACCTTGCGTGTAGGATGCCCAACATAATGCGATTTGTATTGGCAAAGAGTTTCCAGATCAGATACTGGAAAGAAACCTTTATCTGCCAATACTACATAAAGTGCTTCCACCGAATGGCCTTTACTTTGCACATAGCGATCCCGATCTGGTGAATTTATGTTCTCAGGATTGACATTTAACACGTTGTTATACAACACGTTTAGAATGTCGATACACGAAAGACTTCCACCAGTATGACCTGCATTTGCTTTCTTTATATAATATAATATTTTTTTTCTGTATGCTACAGATTTCTTCTCTAATTCGATTGTCAACATAAGCTTGGGATTGAACAATTAAAAAATGAATCTTGCTTTAATCTTCGATTTTCTCATCGTGATAGTAAACATCCCAATTGAGGTATTTACCTAGGGCTTCTTTAAGAATACTAGCAGTGTGAGAAGCATTCATTACAGCATGGTGTTCAAAACCATTGTTACATATATATCGCATTAAGCTTTGCAGCTTTGGTACTTCAGCTACAGCACGGTTGCCAAAAGTATTTAACTCGTCGTTTGTGAGCATGCCTTCACCAAAATATGCTCTCATTTTACCATCTAAATCTGAGGTGCTAACTCTACCATAAGTAAGCGGTCCGGCAGGAGTACGGCCTTCTAAAGCACCATAAGTATTTTCTACGCCTACGGTTGTGCCCAAAATAGGAGCGGTACTTATTCTAATATCTGGTAAGAATGATTTTGCCCAGTTTCCGCAATGGAAAAGCACACATTTATTTTCGTCTTCTGCATAGTTATTATTCCAATCTACCAGTGCACTTGGTGTGCCAGAAGCTAATTGCATGGCATACATGGTGAGTGTACCGGTTACATCAACTTCGCAAGCACTTGGCATTAACTGATCGCTCATCATACTCATGTTAGTGCAAACATTACAACCAAAGTTAGATTGTACCGATGTCCAACACTGTATTGCTGTTGCATCGAGTGCATTTTCTTCTATAAAATCCGAAAGAACTACACCGAGCTTTGCCATTTGGATAAGTTTGTCTTCGGGAGTTTTGCCAGTAGGAGAGTATGCTTTTATGCTTTCTAGTTTTTCTATTACTTTCTGATCTTTTGCAGTTAACTTGTTGGCATTGCCTAATATTTCAGATAGATCTATTGTAGTGATGGAGATGCCATTGTGTTCGAGAATTTTTTCGCTATATCGAACGGTTTTAAATGCACTCGGTCTAGCACCTACAGCACCGATACGTAAATTTTTTAAGCCTTTTACGACTTTGCAAACGCCTAAAAATTGTACTAAATCTTTGTGAAAGCTTTCATCTGTGGGATGAACAACATGTTTGTGGGTTATGGTGTAGGGAATACCATATTGTCTTAAGTTATTACATACTGAAATCTTACCACAAAAAGCATCACGCCTTCTGGCTACATGCATTTTATTAATCTCATCGGGATATCCTTGAATAAGAATAGGAACTTTTAAACCTGATAGTCGAATTACATCTGCCACTCCTTTTTCGTCACCAAAGTTCGGTAAGCACACAAGGATTCCGTCGATTTCATCAGCATGTGATTTAAACAGTGCAGCGCACTTTTTCGCATCCTGATAAGTTTCTACTCCTCCGAGTTTTGTTTCATTTTCATTTGGAATAATGAGGTTAAGGTTCATTTTTTCAGCCAGAATTTCCAAGTCTTTTCTTGCCTCTGTCACCAAAATATCTGGAAAAAAATCACGATTACCCACTATTACTCCTAGTGTTGTTTTTTTCATCGGGTGATTTTTTTTTATGTAATTGTAATAGTATCTCGAATTTTGATTAAATTCTACCTGTTTTCATAGTTATTTATATCATTTTCCGACATGCTGTATAAGTTTGATGAAAAAAGAAATAGATACGATCCTTATGGTTTAACCTGCGAACTTTGGGCAAAATCTAAAATGCTTAAGCCAGATCGACACGATGAATTGGAGATCAACTTTGTGCCTTCAGGCTCAGTAACCTATTTAATTTACGATAAAGTTGTTGAAATTCCCGAAAACAAATTGGCGGTTTTTTGGGCACTTACACCGCATCAAATCATTCATGCATCAGGGCAGGCTCCTTATTATGTTTGTACAGTTCCATTTAATATTTTCTTAAATTGGAATTTTCCCAAAGAATTTATCAAGCATTTACTAAAAGGGAGTGTAATATTAGATAACTCTAACTTGAGTCTTAATCACGAATTGCTCTTGTTTGAAAATTGGCGGAAAGATATTGAAAGCAAATCTGATAAATTAAAAGACATTGCTTTATTAGAATTAAATGCTCGACTGCAAAGGTTGGCTTATAACGACTATCACATTGTAGGTAAAAACCTATCACTTGATATTGACCTGAAAAATGTGGGTATCGTTGAAAAAATTGCGGCGTATATTGCATCTAATTACTTACAGGATATTAAGACAAAGGATATATCTGACATAGTTAACCTCAACCCAGATTATGCAAATAGAATTTTTAAAGACTCTTTTGGGCTCACCATTCGGGAATATCTTCTAAACCAAAGAATATCACACGCTAAAAGAATGCTTTCAACAAGTAACCAAAAAATAACAATCATCGCCTTAGAATCGGGCTTTAATTCCATCAGCCGCTTTAATGCATCCTTTCTAAAAATTTGTGGTATCTCACCAAATGCATATCGCAAACAACATAGCCATTTGAGTAATCCTTCTTTTTTGTAGGGGGTAAAATAAATATAATTGCCTCTTGTAAAATATGGCAATAATTAAACGATTTAACATAAGATCATTTAAAGAGTTTTTTGAAATCTCCTGAACTGGCCTTACACAAAGCTGTAAGCCCATGAAAAACAAAGAAAAGTTACAAAAAACAACAACGAAAACGAGGGTCGTCCCAACGAAACGAAGTTTTGCGCTAGCACAGCGTCAGGAGATTATCTCATATTATGAGACCGGTGGCCGGCACCCGGATATTTTACTGCAGAAATTCTTTGCAAAAAATACCAGATATCGGTAAACTTGTTTAGGCAGTGGTTGAGAGCAGAAAGACGAAAAGAACAAAACCAACTCAAAAACAGTCAATGCCAAATGGATGATCCAGACTATAAGGATAAAGACGCTGAAATTGCAGCTTTAAAACAAGACCTGAAAGCTAGTCAGAAAGAATTAAAATATACCAAGTTGAAAAATCAAGCATTGGATATTCTAATTGAAATTGCTGAGGAAAGATTTGGTATACATATAAAGCTTGCAGCCGCAAAAAAGTCTGGCCCATGGCGGTAGACAAGATGCGTCTTATATTCCCATTGTTGAGTTTAAGCTTAATCTGTAGTTTTTATGATCGACATCGGCAGAGTTATTATGAGGCTGTACGACGTGAGAAAGCTTATCAAGAAGTAGCAAATAAAGTCATCAAAAAAGTAAATGCTCTCAGAGACCTATTGCCAGGTATTGGTACTTCAAAACTGCATTTTTTAATGAAGAATTGGCTAAAAACTGAAGGGATTAAAATGGGTAGAGATAAGCTCCATGAGCTGCTCAGAGAAAGAAATTTGCTGATAAAAAAAAGAGATGGCATCAGAACTACCAACTCCAATCATCATTACAGGAAATACAATGATAAACGCAGAAGTTTAGAAGTTACTAGACCAGAGAGATTATGGGTATCAGATATTACCGCGTCGCGTAGACGTACGTCCCAGTAAAAGGAAATTACTCGTACCTAAGCTTGGTAACAGATGCGTATTCACGCAAGGTAATAGGTTGGGCAATGGAAGATAGTCTAGAAGCTGAAGGGCCAATGAAAGCGCTACGGATGGCATTAAAACAGCGAAAGAATGACACGAAAATGGATTTAATGCACCATCGCCCGAACTCTAAGATAAAGGCAAATATTTTAGTATTTTTAAATTCGTTTTTAGTTAATATCTTCAACTGTTGCCCGAAGAGGAAATAAGCTCTGCTGGGGAGCATCCCGCAATGGCATTGTTTTAAGCAATAGGGAAACAATCGGAAATATTCCAGCTACCTCTTCAAGAGTTTACTTGAAGAGGTTTTCTTAGCAATCATAAATATCTATTTAGACCACTTGTCTAAATTCCTCAAAAGGTATGTACTCTGATTTTCTTTTTACTACCGAGAATACCCTATTGATTAGTTTGGCTTTTACAGCATTGAGCGCTACACACTTTTCTTTACCTTGTTGTTTTTTGCGTTGATAGTAATTTTTCAGTTCAGAGTCATGCTGTATGGCAGTACAAGCACAATTACTTAACAAGGCTTTCATCTTTTTATTTGCTAATGGACTTACTCTTGTCTTTCCTCTGATACTCACACCGGAACTGTATTCAAAAGGAGCCACACCACTAAAGGATGCAAACTTTCTCCCGTTTGGAAAGGCTGTGAAGTTTTGGGTATAGACTAAAAAGTATAATCCTGTTATGAGTCCAATTCCTGGGACGCTCACCGTTAGATTAAAGTTTCTTTTCAAACTGTAATCCTTTGCTACTATTTCGCGTAGTATTTTATCAATCTCCTTTAGTTGTACCTTTATTATCTCAAGTTGTTGCTCAGACATCGATATTACTAAACTGTTATCTATTAGGTCTTTGGTATCCTTCATGTCTTGTAAATTCTGCTCCAAGGATACCTTTGTTTTAATCGTCCTTTCACGGTAGCCTAGAAGGCTTTTAATCTTTAGAATCGTTTTAGAAGCAAGTGGTTTGGGTGTCAGTTTATGTCTTCGACTAAAAAGAAAACTTACAATTCTATAAGAGTCTACCTTATCATTTTTGCCTCGTTGAATACCCATAGAACGTTTAATCTCTAAGGGATTCTCCAATGAATAATCTATCCCTTTTTGTTCTAAATAGGTGCATAGATGCAATACATATACTCCCGTATGTTCCATCCCGAAGAAGCTCTGACTAAGATTTACTCCTTTTTCCTTTAACCATATTACCATCTTTTTAAAACCTGATAAGGTATTGTCAAATTTTTTATGGGTGTATTTTTCAGGGTATACACTACGACAGAATGCTACATCGAAAGTAGCTTTAGAAATATCTATCCCTATAAACCAATCATAACTCATATGTTTATTATCGTTTAGATTTAACCATATTACCATTAAGTTGAAATCACTATGCCCTTTAATAAGCCTGGTTGCTTATAACTCTAATTGGTACTATTCCAACTCAACTGAAACAAGGGGACTATATCGAGCGTTAAACCTTTAATGTTTACGGCAACCCATAGTTCACCCCTTGTACAGAGGTAATTGCCTTCCTATCAAAGTTACCATCTATTTGAGATTATCTTTACATGTGCAAACCTAAAGGGCGACCCGGTCTGACAGAGGTAGTCAATATTGTTCCAATGATTATACAAAGCTTTTGAAGAAAAATAAGATTGAAATTAGTATGGTTCAAACTGGAGATCCAAGGGATAATGGGATTGCTGAGAGAATGCATAGGACATTGAAAACGGAGTTCTTATATGGTAAACCCAAAGGTTTTTTATCTACTGCAGCAGCTTCAGAAACTATGGAAAAAAACATTGAAGCACATAATAATATTAGACCTCATGCCAGTGTGGATTACCTTACCCCTACTCAAGCTCATTGCTTGGAGGGTAAAATTCATAAACGGTGGAAAGCTCCCGATTGGAAAAATCGAAAAAGCAGAAAAAAGGAAATCAATCTAGAAGAATACTACGAATTTAATGGCGTAAAAGGATTCTAGAAATAATACAAAGTTATTTAAAAGCAAAATTGACAATTATGCGCTAAAAAAGTGTGGAATTCCGTAAGGCTATTTTAGGAACATACAAAACACCCATCAAGATTTTATAAATGAATTAATCTCTTGTTTTAGTTTAATAAAATGTTCTTTAAGTGCATTATAATCTTCTTCTTGAACCATCTTTTTATCAAACAATGAGCTTCCCATTCCTACTCCAAAAGCTCCCACTTCAAAAAATGTTTTTATATTATTTAGTGAAACTCCTCCTGTTGGTAGCAGTTTAATTTCATTTAGTGGAGCTAATACGTCTTTTATGTATTGAACTCCCAATTGAGCTGCAGGAAAAACTTTTACAGCGGCAGCACCCATTGTCCATGCTTTAAATATTTCAGTCGGTGAATAGGCTCCCGGAAAAATAGGTATTCCATAAGAGATAGACTTTTCTATTACTTCTTCACTAATTACAGGAGTAACAATAAAGTTTACTCCTGCTTTTTTGGCATTTTCCAAATCTTTAATGCTTATTACAGTTCCTGCTCCTATATTCATTTGAGGAAACTTCTTAACAAGCGAATTTATTATTTCTTCTGCATCGGGTGTGTTCATTGTTATTTCTATCGTATAGAAACCGGCTTCTACAAAAGTTGAAGTCAATTTATAGATAGTTTCTTTAGGTAATCCTCTTATAATTCCGATAACAGGTGCCTTATGATATAAATCCCATGAGAATGTCGAGTTATTGTTTGCCATATTGGTAAAGTATTTTCTTTTGCCCTTGTAAAAATGCCCTTTCAAGCATGTTGTTATTAAATAAAACCAGCCTTTGAGTAGTAAAAAGTATTTGTAATGCTTCTCTATATAGTTCGTAGATAGGTCCTGATGCAGCCAAAAAAATCTTATCATCCATTTCTTTTAGATAAGACAACTCATCTCCTATCAAAAGACCACTCAAAAAATAATAGTTATCCTTTTTATCAAAATTATATAAAATATCTTTTGCTCTTACAGAAAATAAGTTTTCACTTAGTTTTCCATTAAAACCTAAAATGAGACCTTCTTTAAAAGCAGCTTCTCTTTTTTTATCCCATTGAGATGCAATTATTGAGTTGGCCAATATACTTTGCTTAGAAAGTATCTCAAATAACTCTCCTGTCATAAAGTTTTTAAGACCACTAAACTGTCTGTTACTATATGCTAGATGTTTACTATGAGTACCTGGTAGTAGCAGAATTCCTTTGTTAAATGGTGCTAAATATTCTTCGAGACCAACCGCCTGAATCTCTTCTCCACGCATCATTCCTGTATCACTTCTCACTCCTGAAATTAAGATAATTTTGGTTTTGGAATCAGCCGATAAATATTTCCAATTTAAACTACTGCCATTTTGTAATATGGGTAAATTAGCATAGTCTAACTCAAATAAACCAATATTAGCAGAGGCCATTCCGGCAAGTATAATCAAGTGTTCTTCTGGAGTATCTGTAAGATTTAAGAGTTGTTCTGATAAGAAGTTTAAGAAAAGATCGTACTGACTTATTTTATTTTGGCTGAGGAATTTATTGTAAATTGTTTTTACACCCTGATCATTTTTAACTTCAGCAAGCACCTTGAGCGTTTCTGTCTCGACCAGTCTCAATCTAAAATTACTAGTTCCCCAATCTCCACTTATAAAATGATTTGGTATATCCACTTATTTTAATGCTTTAGTAACTCTTTTCTTTATTAAATAGTCATCGAGCGCACAAATGGAACAATCTACACCAATACCACTATTTTTAATTCCTCCATGCGGTAGATTAATGTCATATTTAAAACCATTCAGTTGCACCTCTCCAAATTCTAATTTTTCTTCCAATTTAGCAAGTATGCTTTCATTATTTGAATAAACATAAGAAGCCAATCCTGCATCTGTATCGTTTGCCATTTCGATAACTTCTTCTGCTATAGAAAAAGGTACTATTATAGCTAATGGACCAAATCTTTCTTGTTGAAGTCCAAGACTGTTCTCTCTTGTTTTAAATTAATATGCATTCAATAATTCAGAGGTTGAATTTATCAAACAGATAATATCACATTTATTATAATAATTTTAGTAATAGATTATATTTAAATTCCACCTCAAATATCATTACTCTCTACTAATTACTTAATCATTATTCACTTATTTGAGTGCTCAAATCAATAAATTTAATATACATTTGAAGCAACGTCTGATCTATTAACCAATACCTTTAAATGAAAAAGTATTTACTGCTTCTAATTCTTTTATCTCCATTAGCTTTATGGGCGCAGTCAGAATCAAAACAGTTTGTTCTGTTCGATGAAGAGTTTACATATACTAAAAATGATGCTGACAATTCTACACCAAGTAAGTCGCATTATTATGTAACTAATAACATGCTGAACCCCAATGTACCTAAAGACTGGACTTCACCGGTAGATTATCGCAATGGTACAGTGCACATTCGAATTGAAGTCCTAGAAAAACCTGAAGGTAAGGCTCCAACCAAATGGACACTTTGTTATATTCCAAACAAAGGACAAGGAAATGGTTATGGTTGTACGGGTACCGATTTGTATCTCGAAGAAGGTATTTATGAAAAAGATGTGCCAATGACTGAGTTCTGGGAAAATGAATCAATCATATGGTCAGAAGGTATTAAGCAGATGGATCTTGTAATAAAAGACGATAGCGGAGGGCAAGGCCATGCTCACAAACGAGCTGATTTTGAAAATTTCTTCCCAACAAAAGTTCGCATTACTATGATTCAAGTGGCTGTAGGTGAAACTTATGATCCTACTTTGCTACCTAAACTCTCCAAAAAGAAAAAGAAGCACAAGAAATAATGATTATAACATCGCCAAGTAAAATTAGCTTTCAGTTATTTTCCAATATCTTCATTGGTTGGCAGATTAGTATTTCTGGAGCCTTGATAGATGATAAATGAAAAAGTATATGCTAAATATTCAGATATCTGTTTTACAAATTCTACTTGGTGAGGTTTAAACTCTTTCATAGAGGCTATTTCAATTACACCAAAAACTGTCTCATTAAATAATAAAGGTGATATGATAATACTTTGGGGGAGACCTTTGCCCAAGCCCGATTTAATATTCGTGTAATCATCAGGTACTTCAGTAATTAATAATATACGCTTTTCGATTACAGCTTGTCCCACTAAGCCCTCCCCTGCTTCAATTTTCTTTTCTTCATCATATTTAAAAGCATATGTAGCTTGAACAGCATAAACAGGTTTTGTCGCTTCAATATCTTCTATCAAATAGATTACCGCTAAGTTTGCATTTAAATAGCTTACCAAATTATTAAGAATTTGACTGCTTAATAGGTTTTTATTATGTTGATATAACCTAATGAGTTCATTAAATTTGTTGAGTCCTTCACGAATCCATTTAGCATTGTCTTCTTTTATCTTTGAAGTTAAAATTTTATCTCGCAAAGCAATTAAAGATTGAAACTCTTCTTCATTATCTAGATCATCTGATTCTGTGAACCTGCCCTCAAGCATATTTTTAGTAAAAGCATAGATTTTTTTAGATTTTGCTAACTCTTGCTCAAGGCTGCTCTTCGTTTTTCGCTCTCTTTTTATTACCATTTTACCAATTAAGTATGCCGTAAGAGCAAGTATAATTGGTGCTGAATCTATAATAAAATGGATCGGATTTGTTAAATGCACTAATTCTATTTGCTCAATCCCAAATGGTAATTCCTTAAACCATAAATCTAAACTTAAAGCCATTACTGGAAAAAGTAAGCCAAACAGAACTCCAAATAAAAAGAATTTATTGAGAAGGATTCTTTCCTCCCTGTTGAGTGCAGCCATTAAAAAATAAAAAACTTAAAATATTATACTTTGTTATTAAACCAATTTAATAATAGAGAATGAGATTCAAAGCATATTACTAGTGAAAAATATAGAAGTCCAATCAAAACAGAGTAAACCATCCTAATTCTGGGTATATAGATTTACATTATATTTTAACAAAGTGCAAACGTCACAAAAAAGTGATAACTAATGTTAAAATATAGACTTTAAAAGCCGATTTAAGCATATTATTTATATTACAAAACAACAGAAACCGTTTTTAAAATCATCGATTACTACAACTTTATCATAGTATAATGAAAAACGTGTTTCTAAATCTGCCCCTCAAGAAAAAGTTTCTTATTCTGACAAGTGTTTACGTTGCTACTTTTTTAGTTGGTATTTTAGTCATCTTTACTTCGCAGGTAATTTTGAATAAAAAAGCTGATAAAATGGCATTGCTGAATAAGTACAAATCGGACCTTCCGAATTTGAGAGTAAGCGTAAATGCATTGAGAGGTGAGCTTTTCGTTGCACTTTTAGCAGACAAACACACCATGATTGAAGAAGTAGAAGAAAGCCAAGCAGGTTATGAATTTCATAGAGCCAAAGTTGATAAATTAAAAGCTTCTTTAGTAGATATTCAAAATATCGTTCAAGATTCAAAATTAAGTAGTAACTCAGAAGAACTCTATAAAACAATAGACTCTCTTTCCAATTTCACAGATTATTATGTAAAGCTTGCATTAAACGCGAATTCTAATGCACAAGACAGTATATTTAATTTAGTGAGAGCAAAGGTATTAAAAGAATATGTGCCGATGTTTATACAATTTCGTAAAGCGGTAACAGATTCTTACGATTATGCCTTTGAACTACACGATATTGTTTTGGCAGACCACGAAGAAACAGAAACTTATAGAAATACCTTGCTGACAATATTTTTCATTTGTGGAATTATAGTAGTCTTTACTTTCTCTCAATATCTCAGTAATCTAATCACCGAACCTATATTAAAAACGAAAGATACACTCGAAATAATTTCTAAAGGAGAAATACCAGTGATAGAAATAAATAACCAAAAAGATGAAACGGGTGCGATGTTAGGCTCACTTAAAACTTTGGTAAACAATCTAGACAACTTAAAGGTATTTACCACCGAAGTAGGCAAAGGGAAATTTGACTCACAGGTAAGCTTATTTGGAAACAGAGGCGACATTGCTGAATCGCTACTAGCGATGCGAGAAAACTTAAAGGAATCTTCAATAAAAGAAGAAGATTTTAAATGGATTTCAGGAGGTATCGCAGATGCAGGAAAGCTTTTGAGAGAACAGTACGAAAATGTGACTACTTTATATGATAGTGCCATTCGCTATGTAGTAAAGTATTTGGCTGCTAACCAAGGTTCATTATTTGTTACTTTAGATGATAATGAGCATGAACAATCTAAAGAGCTTGAATTAGTCGCTTGTTATGCTTTTGATAGAAAAAAATACATTACAAAAACAATCCATTTCGGAGAAGGTCTTGTTGGGCAAGTTTGTCTAGAAAAAGAATTAATTTACCTCACAGATATTCCTGAAAACTATCTCAAAATCACTTCTGGCTTAGGAGAAGCAGTCGCAAAAAGTATTATTATCATTCCATTGATAAATAATGAAAAAGTACAAGGTGTCTTAGAAATTGCTTCTTTTAGTAAATTAGAAAATAAAGAAATAGAGTTTTTAAAGCAGTTTTGTGATCTTTTAGCTGCAGATATTGCCATGGCGAAATTCAGCAGCAGAATGCAAAGATTACTAGAAGTTTCTAAGCAGCAAACAGAAGAACTCAGAGCAACAGAAGAAGAATTAAGACAGAACATGGAAGAGCTCAATGCAGCACAAGAGCAATTACAAAGAGAAGCAAAATATAAAGAAGAAAATATGTTGTAATTCTGTTTGTTGCTCTCGGTAAATAATTGGGCTCATACTTTAAAAATTTTTATGGAGGTGGCATTCATCTTCAAAACCATAAATGATAGCCTACTTACAAAAAGACAACTAAATTCTTCGATGTGTCTTGTGATGAATAACAATGTAAAGTTGCTAGTTGGATATATGGCAAAAAAACTTACTCTTAAAGTAAGTATAAATACGGATTCTCCATTTTGAATAGGTATTTCCAGTTTCAGTAGTTATCGCAGAAGAAACCAACAATGGCATATTTAAACATTTTCTAATGTTCACAGATCGCAAACAATAATAGACGAAATAGTTTCTGTAAATCTTTCTTTTTACGCTAGTTGTAATAAAATGTGATATAATTCTAAAAAACAATATGGTATGTTCATAAAAGTCGAGGCTAATTTCTAAGCAATTTTTTAACCTGAATACTTTTTAAAATTACTCGGAAAAATTGATGAAATAATTATGTAACAATGTGCAAACTAAAGGAGCGAATTATTCATGAATTTTAATAATATCATTTTTGAATATTCTTAAGAAGATATATAACCAATTTTAATAATCACTTTCTGGTTTATTCGCAATCGTCCAAATATGTCGTCAATTTATTATTACTACTATATAGGTATAAAAATATAATAAGTATTTCTTCTATATACAAAGTTATACTTACAATTAACTATTCTAATGGTCAATTTTGGCCAATTTACTACAAATCAGTTTCCCCCATTTTTATTGATATACCATAATAAATCGATTTTAGCAAGGTTCAAATATTGAAAATTAACAAGAATACTATATAATAATTATATGATTTTCAGAGAGTTATAAACATATAAAGCTAAATTTTCAATTGGTTAAACTCAAATGAAATAAATGCTGGAGGAGTATTTTTTTAAGGTGATAATATAAGCGCATTAATAACTACAACTTCTAATTAGCTTAAGCCAATTTAATCTAACATTGATCAAAATCCTTTTGATGGAAAGGACAATACTGAATGCTTCTGAAAATCCTTATTCGAAATAATAGGTCAAAAAAAATCAACAATAAACAAGTTTTTAAATCACATATATGAACATTATTAAATTTACTACCAATCAAAGAATTGTAGTTATCTTTTTGTTTGTGACGTTAATTACCATTTCAGGAGCAGTATATAACAACTTACAAACTCAACAGCTCAAAGCTGAGATAGAGAAGATATACAAAGACAATCTGTTAAGTATTGAGTATTTAATTGAGGCAGATAGAGATGCCTACCAATCGAGTATTTATATTTCTCATGCATTAGCTGGCCCAAGAAAAGGGAGAGAAATCAGTCTTGATTCGATGGTTGCAGAGATAAGAGATAACATCGACCAATCAATGGTTAGGTACGATAAATTTTTCCAGATTTCGGCTTTTACGAAACTAGAGCAATTTAACAAGTATGATGTTTATGATGCTACTTTTAGAAATAAACACAAAGAGCTTTCTGCTATTACAAATAAAATTGTTGCCCTTTTAAGAAAAGGTGATTACAGAACTGCAAAAGATATTTATTACTCAGAATATATCGCTGTATTTGAACCAATGCGCTCATCGATTGATGTTTATACCGATCTAAGTTTATCTTCTGCCGAAGATGCTTACAATTCTGGTATGGAATTAAGTGATGGCATTTTTGTGAATTCAATGATTGTAGTTGCATTGGTTTTATTATTTATCGTTTCTGGTGGTATTTATCTTAAGACAAGTATCTCAAAACCTTTGAAAGTAGCGATGGATATTGTTGATAAAATTTCTAATGGTGACTTAAGAATTAAGGTTGATAGAGATAAATTCAATCACAAAGATCAAATCGGATTCTTGCTTTTGAAGATGGATGACATGGCAAAAAATCAGCGTAACATCATTCAAACAGTTAAAAAGGGAGCCAACTATATTAATAAAGCAAGTGTAGAATTAAGTGCATCTGCAGGGCAGTTATCTCAAGGTGCTTCAGTTCAGGCAAGTTCTATCGAAGAGATTTCGTCTTCTATGGAAGAAATGACTGCTAATATTCAACAAAATGCAGACAATGCTAAAGAAACTGAAATAATTGCTACTAACTCAAACAAATCGGCAGATACTTCTAACAAATCAGTAGAAGAGACGCTGGAATCGATGAGTACAATTGTTAGAAAAAACTCGGTTATTGGAGAAATTGCAAGACAAACAAACTTGTTAGCATTGAACGCAGCCGTTGAAGCAGCTAGAGCAGGCGAGCATGGAAAAGGATTCGCAGTAGTAGCATCAGAAATTAGAAAACTGGCAGTACATAGCCAAAATGCTGCAAAAGAAATTTATGATATCTCAAGCTCAAGCGAAAAAGTAGCAAGAACTGCGGGAGATTTATTAAATAAACTTGTTGTTGAAATTGGAAGAACTAGTAGTCTAGTTGCCGAAATTAGTGCTGCAAGTTTAGAGCAAAATGAAGGTGTAAACCAAATAAATGTTGCGATACAACAATTGAATGTAGTAGTTCAACAAAATGCAGCAAGTGCTGAACAATTAGCTGCTAACTCAGAAGAGTTGAACGGTCAATCTGAAAGTCTAAGACAAGCCATTGCTTTCTTTAAACTGAATGAAGAAGATGAAAATAAAGCAAATGTTGGAGGTATTCAGAATACCAATCAAAACTTTGCATCTTTTGAAAGCAGACCAATGGTACAATCAAACAAACCTGCTGGAATTAATCTGGTAATGGATCAGAATTCAGATAAGATCGATCAGGAATACGAAAATTTCTAAATTAATTATAGATATATATTGAACTCTGGATTGATTCTTTCAGTCCAGAGTTTTTTGTTTTATAGACTCAAAACAATTCATTAGAATGGAAAACCACTCTAATGAATTTTGTTTCTATAAGCATTAAACTATATAAAATTCTTCCCAACCTTGTCTTGGTGCAGGTCCTTTTAATAGCGCATTTGCAATAGGATTGTTGGTAATCTGTTTGGTTTCTCTATCAAACAATATCTTCTCATTTAACCATTGTGCGATTACTCCCAAGTTAAATACTTGACATAAAGGCCCCGCAATTTCGAATGGCGATCTTGTCTCTTCTTCACCTTTACAGCTCAACAAGAAGTTTGCAAAGTGATTAGAAGTACTTTCTGGAACTTCAGGTAATTTCTTCTCCATTTTCTTGGCAGTCTTTTCTGGAATAATAGAAAGCGTACTACCATGAGAACCACCTTTAAAAATCAAATCTTTGCTATAAATAATCTTACCCGGATTCAATTTCATTGGTTGGATAGCTCCGTTACTTGGTGGTGGAATATCTGGATCTAGTTCCGATGCACCATAGCCTTCTGGTAATTCTGGCAGATTGTCTACCCCATCGTACCAAGAGATTGTCATTGGAGGCATGCTTCCTCTTTCTGGGAATTTGAAGTCTAAAGTAGTAGACTGAGGATAAAAGAAGTAGTTGTGTCCATCTACTTTTACTGGATCAACTTCGTAAGGTAAACCAAGGTCTAAGAATTGGTGAATGGTATCTAAAATATGTGCACCCCAGTCACCCAAAGCTCCCATACCGAAGTCGTACCAGCATCTCCACTGTCCATTAATAAAGTCTTTTTGGTATTCGTGTTTTGCTGCTGTTCCTAGCCACGTATCCCAATCTAATGTTTCTGGGATAGGTTCACCATCTGGAAAATGGGTAATATTGGTATCCCATCCATGCCATCTCCTAGCACTGTTCATGTGAGCAGTAACAGCCGTTACATCTTTAATAATACCGGCTTCTTTCCAAGCTTTAAATTGAAAATAATTGGCTTCTGAGTGTCCTTGATTTCCCATTTGGGTAACCACTTTGTGTTTTTTGGCACCCTGCATCATGAGCTCAACCTCATTAAAAGTTCTTGCCATAGGTTTTTCAACATACACGTGCTTACCCGCAGACATTGCCTGCATAGTTACTGGAAAATGTGAAAAATCTGGTGTTCCAACACTTACTGCATCAAAACTATCAGACATTTTATCGAACATCTCCCTGAAATCTTGAAAATGAGGTGCATCAGGAAATCTGTTTATTACACCTAGTGTATGTGGTGCACCCATGTCTACATCACATAAAGCTACTACATTGCAATAACCAGTATCAGCAAGGCTATTTACCACAGCAGCACCTCTATTTCCTATACCGACACATGCTAAATTTACCTTGTCGCTGGGAGCAACATACCCAAGCTTTTTCCCAAATACCGAAGAAGGTACAATCGAAAATGCTGCAACAGCCTTACTCCCATTTTTAATAAAACTTCGTCTTTTCATTTTACTCATTTATTGTAGTCATATTTAGAATTGAGTTCTTTTTGCCAGTATTTTAGTGATTTTAAAGTTAATTCTTGTACTTTTTAAGGATTAGTTTTAGGTATTCTTACTGTATCTGGAAAATTTCTACCTAAAACTTCAGCTAACTAAAAAGTATGGTAAATAATCGAATTCACTAAGTAAAATATGGTATTACGCATAAAATCATTATTTACTTGAATCATCTAAATAGTCTGCTTCTGTTAGACTATGAAGTACAGACTCTTGCCAATTTTTTAATTGCTTTTCTAGGCTGGCAGCAATGGCTGGATAATCTTCCAAAATATTGATTTTTTCACCCGGATCGTCTTTTACATTATATAGTTCTTTAATCAAATCGTTTCCTTTTTCATGTATTACTAATTTGAATGAATTATCAAGAATAGAGCGACCACCTTTATAATCTTCTTCTAAAATCTCTTTATGATGGTAATTTTTGAAGTTTCTTGTATAGATATCTCCTGATTTTTTTACAAGTGGAGTTGTACCCTGTTGTAATTCATCACTGATATATGGAGTATTCTCTGTTAGATGATTGGTATCAAAATTCCAGAAACAAATAGGTTGTGTACGTTCAGTTATTTCTCCATAAATAATGGGTGCAAGGCTTATCCCATCTAATGTCCGATCGGGTAAGTCAACTCCAACTAACTCGCAAAGTGTTGGTAAAATATCAGATGTTACAGTGTTTATTTCTGATCGTTTGGGCTTTGTTATTTCTTCTGGCCATTCTATAATTCCCGGCACTAAAGTTCCTCCTTCATACACTGTTCCTTTTAAACCATGAAGTTTCGAATTGTACAAACCACTATGTGGAATTCCATTATCTCCACAATACCAAATCAAAGTATTATCTTTCATTCCTTCCTTTTCGAGGTAGTCTCTCAATTTACCTATGGCGCGATCCATCGCCGTAATTTCAGCAAAGCGTTCTTGCAAAACCTCACCAAGTGGCCGTTTAACCTGTTCACCTGTTTTAATGGAGGTTAACTTTACTAATTGATTATCTAAACTATCTGGCAATTGGCTATACAGCGCTAAATCTTCTGGTAAAGCCTCATAAGGTTCGTGTGGTGAGCCAAACCAAACTACAGCAAAAAATGGATTCTCTTCTTCTCTTGATTTATCTATGAACGATATTGTCTCATCAACTATAACCTCAGAACCTTCTCCCTTAAACTGAATAGGCAGCGAGCCATTTACCGACAAAATCGGATTCATTTCAAAAAAATTATCGTGTGAAACCCAAGAGTCGAATCCCATTGCTCCCGGATTTGTTGGAGAATCTACTTTTACTGGTCCGAGGTGCCATTTACCAAAATGACCAGTAGTATAACCTTGATCACTCAGCAACTGAGCGATTGAAATTTCTTCTGGCCGAATAGACCAACCTGGCGTAAAAGTACCATACCTGTTGGGGTGGCGTCCTGTGATAATGCTACCTCTAGTAGGCGAGCAAGTTGGATGCGCAGAATGAAAACGATCTAGCACCAATCCCTTTTTTGCCATATCATCAAGCACCGGAGTTTTGATGAAAGGATGACCATTATAACCTGTTTCTTCCCAACCGTGATCGTCACCCATTAATAAAATAATATTGATTTTAGACTTCGATTGCTGATTATTTTGTGAATGGGCAATTTGTGTACAGCATAGCAAACCTAAAACAATTACACTTAAAATCTGATTGATAGTTTTCATCTTCTTATTCGATTTTGGGTTCGATAGACTTCATTGCTTCGGCATATCTAACACCTAACCTCTCTGCTGATCTTGCATCAAAATGTAGATTATCACCTTTATGTTGGAGACCTTCTGCGCTTACTACAGCTGTATAATCCACCAAATTTGAAAGGTCTTTTATCCATTCGTTGAATTTATCTGCACCATCTATAAAATAACCAAGTTCACCAACTACAAATGGAAGATTAGGGTTTCCGGTAAATTTTCGTAGTCTATTAATCAAGATTGTTAATTCACTGAGGTATCTTTCTTTGGTGTATTTAGCTCTATCGCTTTCTCCTTGATGCCAAATAACCCCTTTAATTTCACCTCCAGATTCCAAAACTTTTTCTAATCTACTTATGGCATCATCATAAGGATGTGTATTTGTAGCCCCATCAAACATTCCCGGTTGCCAGAGTTTTATAGAGGAACCACCAACAGCGCAGGGCACAAGTATAATCTTGTTTTCAGTAAATTTAGATAGTTCATGCCCAAACATTAATCCCGGTCCAACTGCTGCAATAGATTTATCGAAATGAAGTGGATGTTCTGCTATTTTGAGTTCTCCACTGGCTGTTAGCACCAATACATTTTTAGATTTGTATGTGTTTGAAAGGCTATCAATTTCGCCCCGACCAGCCATATTAGATTGACCCATTAAAGCATAAATATCGTAAGTTTTTCCCTTTTCAGATTTTTTGATGCCCGTTTGTCCAGTGTTAGCCAGCCTTTTGTTGCAAGCCGAAAAAATTAGCAAACTACTGATTAAGATGTAAAGTCTGCTGTTAGCTAAAATCAGTTTCATATTTATCTAGTAATTATTGCTTGCCCATTCTTTAAGCTCGCTTTCCATGTAATTAAATCAAACCGTGTAACTAATCTGATTTAGAATATAGTCTATGAATTTACTGGTATTACAATCGAATTACAAGAGATTAGCAGGTGAACAAACTAAATAGTAATAGATTACATCTGAAGTTATTTATTTGGAGGGTTGAATTGATTTAAAAAGTTAAGTTATTTTTGAATTTATTCAGAATTACTTTTTTATCTCTTTCTCAATTTGGCTGAGTATTTCATCTATTTTACTATATGTTGCTACAAATCTTTTGTCTGCAAAATAAGACACATTTACAAATGTCGTCAGCATATTTTCAAATTCTAATGATTGCAGAACTAGTGTATTTTTAGTTTGAAATTTAGACTGAGAATAACCAAAAGCACTTCCATAAATATTATTAACTACCTTACGATAGTTTATCTGCTGCATTAAAAAATCTATGAGTTTAAACCTATTGTCGGAAAGCTCTGCTTCTTGAAACCTTACCTTTTTGAGAGTGCTATTCCAAGATAATAATGTTTTTCTCAATTCTGCACTTTTTATAAGTGATAATTTTCCTGAAGAAAGTACTTGTTCTATAATTTCATTATTAGGTCTAAATTCAATTTCTGAACCGATGGTGTGTAGCAAAAGTGAATCAAACACGATTTTATCAATTTCTGGTTCATCTGGGCCAGTATTTTCTAGGATAGCTAATGCTGCATTAGTATTCATTTGATTCAAAACCATCACCGACTTTAAAATCTCTTTATTGTTTTCAAACTCTCCTTTTAAAGCAAGTAAATAGCGTTGCCCCTCTTTGTTGTTGCTATAGTTTTCGTTCCAAGTTTTTATTTGTAAAGCAATTAAAATCCCAATTACCACAAGTATAATTTCACCTAATGCATACTTTAGGTATTTACTCATTTTACCTTCAGTAAGAACAGTTTGCCTAACCTTTTTTAAAAAATTCAACATTGACTAATTATAATGATACTTGAAAATTACGCAAAATCTATTTACGAGCTTATTTATTGGTAAGAGTGCTTAAAACTATTATATAATGCTAAAAATTTATGATTTCGTTCACTTAATTTTCTAAAATTCTATCAACTTCATACTGAGGTTTGACTCTGAAATCTATCTGTTAATTAATTTTAATAAAATAAGATTTAATAATATTTTTCTAAGATCATTTAGCCTTTTATTAGTACTTTAACCCCATAAATCTATTTTTTATCTACTGTATAATTACCAGCTTTATCCAGAACAACATGGCAACAGATCTCTATCCCATTTCACCCGATATCAAGGATAAATCTTTTCTTAAACCATCAAAAAAATTCAGAGAATCGGCTATAGGTGTAATAGTTTCTATTATAGTTTTCTCACTATTTTACCTACTACTTTTAAGTGCTTCCATTGCGCTATTACTAGGTTGTCTTTGGTTAGGCTTCATGATCTTATCAGTTAAACTGAGTTTCTTAACTATTGCCGCAGGTTTAGGCATAATTGGTTTGGGCGTAATGCTTTTTATCTTCTGTATCAAGTTTGTGTTTTCTAAGTCTGTAGAAGAGAATCCGGAACGGGTAGAAATTAGCGAAAAGGAGTTTCCGAAGTTGTTTGAGTTTATCCGTCAGGTGAATGTTGAAACTCAAACAAAGTTTCCTAAAAAAATATTCCTAAGCCCAGATGTAAATGCGAGAGTTTTTTATAATTCGAGCTTTTGGAGCATGTTTTTCCCTGTGAGAAAAAATCTTGAGATAGGCTTAGGCTTGGTAAACACCTTAAATGTAAGCGAATTTAAAGGCGTGTTGGCACATGAGTTTGGGCACTTTTCGCAAAAAAGTATGAAGTTAGGTAGCTATATCTATGTGGTAAATAAGTCTATCTTCAATTTGGTTTACGAAAAAGATAATTGGGATAATGTGCTTGCCGAATGGATACAAGGCGGAGGCATTTTTGGTTTTTATGCTAGACTAACTTATTGGATTGCTCAAGGACTTCGCGCCTTACTTTCATCAGCCTATAACTTAATCAATATATATTACTCCAAACTTTCTAAAGAAATGGAGTTTCATGCCGATGCTGTGGCGGTAAGCTTAGCCGGTGTAGCATCTTTTAAACAAGCGCTCAGAAAAATTAGCTTTGCAGATGCTGCTTATAACTATACTTTAGAAAACTTAAAGAGTCTTTCATCATCGAATAAAGCCAGTAAGAATCTCTTCTCTAATCACGGTTTTATGCTTCAAATTCTGGCTGAAAGAAATAAGATAGAATGGCAGAACGGCAGCATTAATATTACGGATGAGGTTTTAACAAAAAGTATTTCACTTTCAAGGGTTTTTGTAGAAAACCAATGGGCTACACACCCCAGCTTAGAAGAGAGAGAAGCCAACTTTAAAGATGTAGAAACTATTTGCACTCCTGTAGAAAATTCTGCGTGGGAGTTATTTGATAGTAAAGAACAAATTCAGGAAAAACTAACCCAATTAATCTATTCAATTAGTTTCCCAGAAACAGAGTTAGAAGAAATTAATGAGGCAGAATTTGAAACTTACATTAAAGAAGAGTTTGAAAAAAATACATCCCCAGAAGCATATAAAGGCTTTTATGATGATAGAAAATTATTTGAATTTGAGATAGATGAGCTAGTTAAAGAAGAAGTTGCAAATGCTACGTTTGAAAGTATTTATTCTAAAGAAAATGCTGAAAAAATTAAGCGATTTTACTCCAACAAAGAAGATTTAGAAATCTTATATCAGATTAGAAATAAGGAAAACAAAATCCGTTTCTTCGAATTTGATAACCAGAAATATAAAAGGAATCAGATCGCACCTATTATTCAATCTTTAAGAGATGAGATAAAGCAGCAAGAGATAGCAGTAAACGAATTAGACAAAAGAGCATTTCAGCTCAATTATTCCCATGCTTTAAAAAGTGGCAAAACAACTGAGTTGATAGATTTATACAATGAGTTATTTGCAAACCAAAAGCTATTTAACCATTTAAATGACCTTGTTTACAAGGTGAATAATTTCATTTTTTCAATTACTAATACCTTCATCACAGAAGAATATCAGGTTAAAATTTTTGTGACTGAGTTTAGTAAACTCGAAAGAGATTTTAAAGCTATTCTGGAAAAACAAAATAGCGATTTACTGATAGAAATGATCGAGGATGAAAAAATAGCGCATTCTCTAAAATCATATAGAGATAATAATCACTTTTATAGCCAAATTACAGACTTTAATCAAGAAGGTTTCAATCAGTTTGCACAACTAATATTTGAAACCCATAATAGCTGTGCATTTGCTTATGATAAAAGTTTTAAAAAGTTGATGCACTTTCAACTAGAGCTTTTTTCTGAGAAAGTATAGTACTTTGAAACAAGAAAATTTTCCAAATGCCCTGCAATTGTTGTAAGGGCTTTTTTATTTCTTTTTCATATTTACCACTCAATTATTTACAAAGATCGTCTACTTTTAAAGCTTCATTTTTATTGAATATTGATTGATATAAATTACTGAATGAGAAACATTTTTATCTATTTGGGCTTAAGCTTCATAATAGCTTGCAGCTCAAATAACAAACCAGCAGAACACAACAATCCGAGAGTAATTGTAACTTCAGATATTAATAATATTGGTGGTGATCCAGACGATAAGCAGTCAATGGCACATTTACTCATGTATGCAGACCAAGTAGATATCGAAGCGATTATTCCAGATTTATGGATAGGAAAAGGAATTGAAGCCACCAACCAAGCTATTGATGCTTACGAAAAAGATTTACTGAATCCTGATTTCAATTTTGCCAAGTTCAATTACCCTAATCCAGATTCAATCAGAAACAAAGTAGCGCAAAATAATACTGATGCCATCAACCGAATTATTACACTGGCAAAAAAAGAAGATAAAAGACCTCTATATATTTTAGCCTGGGGAAATATGAACACCGTAAAAGATGCATTATTACAAGCTCCAGAAATTGCAGATAAAATCAGGTTGCTAACTATTGCCACAAACAAAATGGCGCAGAACCCAGATAGTGAGCAAAATGCCAAAGTAGAGAAGTACTGTGTAGATAACAACTGGAATGGTGCCGGACGCGATACGATTTTTTACGATAGCAGATTTAAGAATCTCTGGTGGATAGAAAACGATTGGGCTTATAATGGAATGTTTGAAGGTGAACAGCCCAGAAAATTTCTAGATGAAATTAAACAAAACGGTAACTTAGGATACCACATTTGGGAGGTAGTGCAAGAGCAAGAATGGGCACATTATTTTAGAGCTGGAGATACGCCTACGCTGCTTTATTTACTAGAAAATATCGATCATAACAATCCTGCACAATTTACTTGGGGTGGCAAATTTGTAAAGCCATTTCCGCAAGAGTATCCCAACTATTGGATCGATGCAGCTGGCACAAAAGATTGGGACTATCAAGACCCTTGTAATTCATGGGAGATACAAGACATGGTTTATACTAACCGAGTAAATAGTTTGATGGAATACCGAGAAGATATGTACAATGCTTTTAGGTTGAAAATGAAAACATTGTACGGAAAATGATAAAAAAATAAGCCTCAACAAGTGAATTGCTGAGGCTTATTTTTGATTTATCTATTCTTTAGTGCCTATCTCCAACCGCCACCTAAACTTCTATAAAGTTCTACGTTGGCAGCGAAAATCTGCATTTTTACATCTTCTAAGTTCAGCTCACTATCTAATGCCTCACTTTGCGCTGTAAGTACCTCAAGGTAATTTGCTAAACCACTTCTGAATAGTAATGAAGCATCTTTAACTGAGTTACGTGCAGCAGTCACCCTTTCTTGTGCTAATTCATACTCTTCTTCCAACTTCTCAATAGCAACTAAAGCATCAGAAACCTCATTGATTGCTTGAAGGAATTTATCTTTAAATTCAAGCTCAGCAATTTTCTTTTCAGATAGTGCTATTTCATAATTGGTTCTTAACTTTCTCTTTTGGAATATCGGCTGAAATATCATTCCATTGAGTAAAAGAAAACCAGAACCTGCTGGGTTTAACAATTTCTCTAATTCGAATGAATTCAAACCAATACTGGCTCCCAAACTGATAGAAGGGTATCTCATAGCATTAGCAATACCAACTCTTGCATAACTTTCTTGCAAAGAAAATTCAGCAGCTGCTACATCAGGTCTGTTTCTAATAAGCTCTAATGGCATACCAGCAACATAATCGCCCTCGTGCATTGCCCAGTCCAATTTGTCTGTTGGAATTTCTTCCGGATAGCGACCAATTAAGCGGTTCAACCTGTTTTCTTGCCTAATATATTCTCTCTCTAATTGAGGAATTAAAGTTTGTGCTCTTAACTTTTGAGATTGAGTTTGTTTTACCGCAAGCGATGTTACTTCACCTGCATCGTACTGCAACTCAACCATGCGAAGTGTACTATCACTTAAAGAGAAGTTTCTTTTGAAAACCTCAATTTGCGACTCAAGTAATATCAAGTTTGAGTAAGTAGTAGCGATCTCAGCAATAAGTGATGTACGCACTGCTTTCTGAAATTCTAATGACTTTAAATAAGAGCTCAAACTCGCTTTCTTCATCGATTTAAGCTTTCCCCAAACATCAATCTCCCAACTAAGATCGATAGAAGACTCATACTCCATTCTCTCTGTATACAAAGATGTTGGCGCGGTTTCTCCATCATAAAAGGTTCTTGAACGATTAGAACCATAGTTGTTGTAATTCTCTGAATAGAGATCTCTTCTATATTTAAAAGGTGCCGCAGTTACTGAAGGCAGATAATTCGCCTTAGACTGCTTAAGTCTTGATACACCTATTTCTATATATTCGTCCGCTATTTGCAGATCGATGTTATTCTTTAAAGCTGTATCGATTAGTGAAATCAAAATTGAATCACTAAAAAATTCTTTCCAGTTAGTTTCAGATAATCGAGTTGAATCTTCTACTGAGTTCTTTTTAGAACCATAAAAATTAGCAGGCTCTTCGAAACTCGGTCGATTATACGGTTCGTGTATTTTACATCCGACTAGTGCCAGAAAGATGATTATAAATATATTTCCAGTATATTTCATTTTGCTAATTATCTTGGTCAATCGTTAAATTCCATACTAAATTTATCTTGCAAACTCTGGAAAATGTATGCTAATACCGGGATAATTAAAACACCCAATATAATTCCAGAAAGCATCCCCCCTGCTGTACCAATACTTACAGATTTATTACCTTGTGCTGAAGCGCCATGCGCAAACATCAATGGAATTAATCCCACGGTAAAGGCCAATGAGGTCATAACAATAGACCTTAGACGAAGCGCACTAGCTTCTGTAACTGCTTCTAGTACCGGCATTCCTGCCCTTCTTTTTTGTGCGGCAAATTCTACAATTAGAATCGCGTTCTTTGCCAGTAATCCAATTAACATGATGATACCTACCTGCACATAAGTGTTGTTTTCGATTCCTGCCAATTTAATTGCCAAGAATACACCTACAATACCAGTTGGTATAGAAAGAATTACGGCTAATGGTAACCAGAAACTTTCGTACTGCGCAGCAAGAATAAAGTAAACTAGAATAATACTCATGATGAAAATTACAGTAGATTCACCACCAGAGTTTTTCTCTTCCAAACTCATACTCGTCCACTCGTAACTTAAACTTGCGGGTAGTCTGCTATCTGCTAATTCTTCTACTAATTGTATAACATCACCAGTACTATAACCTTTTGCAGGTGTTATGTTGATTTTTGCTGCGTTGTATAAGTTATACCTGTTTAATGTTTCTGGGCCAAACGCTTGTTCCAATTTTACAATGGTATTAATCGGAACCATTTTACCTTCATCATTTTTTACGAAGATGTTATTAAACTCTTTTGGTTGCTCTCTAAACTGAATATCAGCCTGCATGAACACGCCATACTGACGGCTAAATCTGTTAAAGTCTCCCGATTGAGTACGACCAAAGTATGATTTAATGGTAAACATCATATCCTTAATACTCACACCCAAACTCTTGGCTTTCTCATAATCGATTACCAGTTTTGATTGCGGATAATTAGGGTTGAATGATGTAAATGCATTCTCAACTTCGGTTTGTTGAGAAACTTGAGCAATAAACTCGTTCACCATTTGACCAAACTCGCCAAGGTCACCACCAGTTCTATCTTGCAACATTACCTGAACACCATCAAAGTCACCAAAACCTTGCACTGTTGGTCTCGGATATACGTTGATGCTTGCTCCATCAATTTGCATTAGACGTTGGGTTAGCAACTTCACAACTTCGTCAATTTTCTGAATATCTCCCCTTTCAGGCCCATCTTTCAATTTGATGTAAGCCATACCAGACGAAGGGCTGTTTGCATTATCCACCACATTAAAACCAGAAACTGTGTTTACTGCTGCAACTGGTTCTTCTACTTGAAGGATAGAATCTGCTCTTCTTAATGCCTCGTTCGTTCTGTGTAATGATGAACCTTCTGGCATCCTTAATGACATGATCAAGAAGTTATCATCTTCAGTAGGGATAAAGCCACTTGGTGTAGAGCTCATTAGGTAGCCTGTAGCAACAAATACTAATACAAGCCCTAAAAGTGATAGCCACTTATTATGAATGCTCCACTTCACCATTGAAATGTATTTCTTAGTAGTTCTTTCAAATAGATCGTCGAATTTTTCTAATCCTCGTTCTCTCGATCTCTTTATCTTTTGAACTATGCTATTTTGAGTAATCTTACCTACAAAGCCCGGAGTTTTTCTAACTTTATCACCTTTATCTTTAAAGAATAATCTTGTAAGTACAGGACCTAAAGTAAGTGCGTTTACAGCTGAAATAAGTACTGCGAAAATGATAGTGTAAGCAAACTCTTTATAGAAAATACCTACCGGACCTTCCATAAAACCAATTGGTAAGAACACCGCTGCAATTACAATGGTAATCGAAATAATTGCCCCTGTAATCTCACTCATCGCTGCTTTTACCGCTTCTTTTGCAGGTAACTTATGGTGTGTCATCTTCTCGTGGATGGCTTCCATTACTACAATGGCGTTATCCACAACAATACCAATTGAAAGTACTAGAGAGAACATACTAAGTACGTTC
>PBYL01000169.1 GCA_002729595.1 Thalassovita sp.
AAGCAGAGATTGTTGCTGCATATGGGTGCGCTCACCTTGTATACTACTTTTCAGGGAGAAATAGATTACGATAGCACCATGTTTTTTGTAGCTGAAGCAGAAGGCTTAGACAAATCACTCTTTTACGATGAAGGCTACAATCCACAACATCTTGAAATTCCAGGAAGTAAACTTATAAATGATAATAAAATAGCGCAAGCTGAAACTTTACTGCAAACACTAAGTGGTGAAGATAAAACTAAATTGTATTTACAGCTTGCTTATTATTCTCTCCATAAACCGGGTTTTGAAATAAATGACTTAAAAAAAGCCATTGAATATGCCAATGAAGCAAAAGATTTAAGTAGTAAAACAGGAGCAATCAATCTTAAAAATGAGAGTAATGCTTTATTAGGTAAAATTTATGCACAGAGTGGTAATCCAGAAAAATCTAAAGAATACTTTTTAGAAGCGTTAAATGAAACCAAAAAATCTGGGGATGAAAATGTAATAGCTTTTGCATTAATGAACTTGGGAGAAAACCTATATTATTCAGACCCAGATAAGTTGATGTATCTTGAAGAAGCATATGATGCATTTCAGCAATTGGGAGATAAAGTGAAAGCTTTAAAGATATTTACGCTCATTATAACATATCATTTTCAAGAGGGTAAAATGGATTTAGTTAGAGAGGAACAGTATCAGTCTTTAAACATGCAAGTAGAGCTTGATTATATGCATACGCAATATACACATTATGTACTTGCTTATATTGCTACTTTAAAGGGAGATCATTTTGGAGCTTTAGATCAAGCAAATAAAGCAGTTGAAGTTATCGAAGCTACACAAGATACAACATTTGCACCTCTGTTTTACTTAAGACTTGGAATAGTTTATCAAAATATTAATAAAGACAATGAGGCACTAGAATGGTACTTAAAACCATTGCAATCTCAAATGACAAATGAGAATAAGCTACTCTGGTATAAATGTTTTCTAAGTGCTGCAATGATAAAATCTAAATTTGGGCAAACTGAAGAAGCCATTAGATTTTCTAAAGAAATAGCAGCTAAATATCCGCCATCTGGTTTATCTAATAAAATAGCATATACTCGAAATTTGGGTTATTTCTACGAAAAAATAAATGATTTAGAGAATGCAGAAAAATCTTTTTTGCAGGCGGTACATTGGGTTGAACAACTTCCATCTATACATAAATATGCAGAAACGATTGAGGTATATTCTGCTATTGCTTCTTTATATCTAAAAATGGGACAGAATAAAAAAGCGAAGTTTTACCTAGAAAAAGCATTAAATACCAATATGGGTAAAGCATTTGTGTACTCTCTATCAGAATTGAATTATTTACTTTTTCAAATAGACTCAGCAGATGGGAATTACATTTCGGCAATTAAGTATTACCAAAAATATAAAGTAATAAATGATTCTATCACTTCAATTAGTCAAAGGGAATTGGTAGAAGAGCTCCAAATAAAGTACGAAACAGCTAAAAAAGAGCAAGATATAGAACTGTTGCAAAACGAAGCTGAGATAAACCAACATGAATTAGAAAATGCCGAACTTACAAGAAATGTAATTATAGGCAGTTTGGTAATGTTGAGCATTTTATTTGGGTTATTATATAACAGATACAGGCTCAAAAAGAAACAGCAAGTTGAGATAAACAAAAAAAATGAACACTTAGAAGAATTGGTAGAAGAAAGAGAATGGCTGTTAAAAGAGATTCATCACAGGGTTAAAAATAACCTACAAATTGTAATGAGTTTACTCAATACGCAATCTGCATACTTAGATAATGAAGCCGCAATTGCTGCGATTCGCAACAGCCAACATAGAATGCATGCGATGTCACTCATACATCAGAAACTTTATCAGTCTGATAGTTTTTCTTTAATTGAGATGCAGCCCTACATTTATGAGTTGGTAGAGTACTATAAAGAAAGCTTGGATATTGCTCCACGTATTCAATTTAACTTAGATATAGAACAACACTCGCTGGATGTGGCACAAGCAGTACCAATCGGGTTGATATTGAATGAGGCAATTTCTAATGCTGCTAAATATGCTTTTGATGATAGAAAAAGTGGAGAAATTAAGATCACGTTCCATACTGGTTTAAGTGGGCAATTTGTGCTTAAAATCTCTGATGATGGAGTGGGTATTCCAGAAAATATTGATGCTGATTCGCAAAAAACATTTGGGCTAAATCTAATGAAAGGGCTTAGCAATCAGTTAGATGGTGTATTTAGATTAGAAAATGCCCAAGGAGTTAAAATAACAGTTACCTTTCCTAAAAAACAGGATTTGAAAGGAATGGATAAAAAGGTTTCTGAAACTATTAATGTATAAGACTATGAGCGAAAAGATTCTAATAGTTGAAGATGAATTTATTGTTGCAAACGATCTCAGGTTGATCTTGCAAAGAGCAGGATACAATGTAATTGGTATTGCCAATTCTGTGAGTGAAGCTTTAGAAATTATTGATGCGAATAAACCTCAATTGGTTTTACTAGATATTTATTTAAAAGGAGATTTAACCGGAATTGATCTAGCAAAAAAGCTGGCAGAAGAACACATTGCTTATGTTTATCTTTCTGCAAACTCAAACCAAAAAGTATTAGAAGAAGCCAAAGCTACACAGCCATATGGTTTTTTAGTGAAGCCTTTCAGAGAAAAAGACATTTTAGTTACGCTAGATATTGCTCGCTACAGACACAACAACAGTCTGGAATCTAAGCTGCGAAAAGAAGTTTTATTACAAAATTTGCTCACTAGCATCATTGCAAAACCATTCGGGTGGAAACAAAAATTGATGGAAATTGCCAAGTCGCTTCAAGCTTATATTCCATTTGATTATTGGGTAATAAGTGTGCATTTGAATAAAGAAAACAAGTGCAGGTATTGCAGCTTTTTAAGAATTGGTTTTGATGAATATCAAATTATAACCAAAGATGAATTGGAAACTATAACTGGTTTTAATTCAACCCAAATTAAAAACATTTTATCTCAATCGCTCACGCAAAAATCATCATTAAACAATAACAAAGATTTTATAAAAGCCTGTAGTAACAACTTATTCTTTGCTCAGGTTTCAGAAATATTTAGCTTGAATGCTTCATTACAATATCCACTAAAGTTTAAAGAAGGTATTCCGATGAGCATTTCATTTTTTAGTAAAAGAAATGATACTTATAACTCCAATCATATGCTTTTGCTAACTCATTTGGAATATCTGTTGCAAACTACCTTAAACAGTGTATTAACTTCAGAGCTTGGAGATTATACCTCAGCTACGCAGAAAGAAGCCAAAGATACCCGACAAAACTTTGAAGGAATTATAGGTAGAAGCCACTTATTGCTAAATGTTTTAGACAATGTGCAAATGGTTGCTCCACTAGATACCTCAGTATTAATTCTTGGAGAAAGTGGCACAGGAAAAGAAAAGATCGCACAAGCAATACATAATCTTTCTCCCAGAAAATCTAAGACATTAGTTAAGTTAAACTGCGCCTCTTTGCCTGCCAATTTGATTGAATCTGAGTTATTCGGCCATGAAAAAGGCGCATTTACAGGAGCATTAGAAAAAAGAATAGGAAAGTTTGAGCAAGCAAATGGCGGAACAATTTTTCTAGACGAAATAGGAGAGATGCCCATTGAATTACAAGTGAAATTGCTGAGAGTTTTACAAGAGAAAGAAATAGAAAGATTGGGAGGAAAAGAGACCATTAAAATTGATGTAAGAATAGTAACAGCCACAAACCGAAATCTAGAAAAAGAAGTAGCCGATGGTAATTTCCGATTAGATTTATATTACCGTTTAAATGTGTTTCCGGTTGAGTTACCTCCTTTAAGAGACAGAAAAGAAGATATTAGTGCTTTGGCAGATCATTTTGCAGATAAATTTAGCAAGAAGATGAACAGACAGTTTGTTGGTCTTAGTGAAAAAATGCTTGATGAATTGGAAGCTTACAACTGGCCTGGCAACATAAGAGAATTGGAAAATGTAATTGAGCAAACAGTTATTCTAACCAAACCGAATGAATTACTCACTTTGAAAAGGCCACTCAGTAATCCTTTAATGTCTACATCTAATCATTCAGAATCTACTACTATAAAGAATCTCACCGATGTAAAAAAAATTCAGGAAGAAACCGAAAAAGATTATATTATCTCTGTGCTTAAGAAGACTTATGGCAGAATTAGAGGCAGAGGTGGAGCAGCAGAAATTCTCAATTTAAAACCCACAACCCTAGAATCTAGAATGGCGAAATTAGGCATTAAAAAAGACGATTTGTTTTAATGAATTGATTTTGGGCAAGCCGATAATTAGTACAATAGATTCAATTATATCTCAATTGAACAGCCCTCTGGTTCCTGCTAATATTGTAATGTCAATCTAATAACAGATTAAGTTATTGCAAAACCAGAAATCTAAATGAAAGCACTTCTAAAGCTTAGCTATATACTTTTTGTATTAGCTATATTCTCATGTCAATCTAACAAAGAAACAACTGAAATTAAAGCCGATTTAATAGTTCACAATGGCAAAGTAGCCTTGGAGAACGAAGGCGAATTTGCAGAAGCATTCGCTGTAAAAGATGGCAATTTTTTTAAAATCGGTAACAATGCAGATATTCTTCAATTAAAAAGTGATAGCACTCAAATAATAGATGCCAAAGGTAAAACTGTGATTCCGGGCCTAAACGATTCACATACACATTTAATAAGAGCAGGTTTAAATTATGCGATGGAACTCAGATGGGATGGAGTAACTTCTTTGAAAACAGCCTTGCAAATGCTCAAAGAACAAGCTGCCAGAACTCCAGAAGGACAATGGATAAGAGTAATAGGCGGTTGGGGAGCCTATCAGTTCGAAGAAAAACGCTTACCAACACTCGAAGAAATAAACGAAGCAGTTCCTGATAAACCTGTCTACATCCTATATCTATACTCATTAGGTTTCTTAAATCAAAAAGGGATTGAGGTTTTGGGATATGATGCTACAACAAGTTATCCGGGTGGTGAAGTAACTTTAGAAAGTGGCAAACCAACTGGTATGTTAGTGGCAAAACCTAGCGCTTTGCTTTTATATAAAACCCTTACCAAACTGCCCAAACTTTCTAGAGAAGATCAGTTAATCTCTACGCAGCATTATTATAGAGAACTTAATAAAGTAGGTGTGACAAGTGCCATAGATGCCGGCGGTGGTGGACAGTATTATCCAAATAATTACGATGTAGCCCAAGATCTAGCAAAACAAGGTAAACTTACTGTAAGAACTTCTTACTATTTATTTGCAGTAGACAAGGGCACGGAGTTGAGTTTCTTTGATGAATGGACGTCTAAGCTAACTCCCAATACCAACGATGATATGTTTAAACCAAATGGCTACACAATGGAAGGAGCTGGCGAAAACCTGACTTGGGAAGCAGCCGATTTTGAAAACTTTTTGGAACCAAGACCAGAACTTCATGAAGTAATGGAAGGTGAACTCGATAGTATCGTCACCATACTGGCAAAGAAACAGTGGCCTTTTAGAATTCATGCCACATACAATGAATCGATAAGTCGATTTCTAGATGTGTTTGAGAAAGTGGATGCTAAATATCCTTTTTTAAACAAAGTAAGATGGATTATCGATCATGCAGAAACCATTAATGATGAAAACTTGCAAAGAATTAAGCAAATGGGAGGAGGTATTGCAGTTCAAAATCGTATGATGTTTCAAGGAGAATATTTTATAGAAAGATATGGGGAAGAAGCTACTAAACATACTCCTCCTATAAAGAAAATGCTTGCTATGGGAATACCTGTCGGTTTAGGAACTGATGGAACTCGTGTATCGAGTTTTAATCCGATGCTTTCTCTTTATTGGGCAGTTACAGGAAAAACTTGGGGAGGCGAACAGTTGTATGATCAATCCAACATACTTACTAGATACGAAGCACTCAAACTACTCACAAATGGAAGTGCATGGTTTTCTAATGAAGAAACGGTAAAAGGTTATATTAAAACTGGAATGTATGCAGATTTTGCCATTCTATCTGATGATTATTTTAGCATGCCTGAAGAAGCCATTAAAAACCTACAATCTGAATTAACTGTGGTAAATGGAAAAGTTGTTTTCGCCCAAGGATCATTCAAAGATAAAAACCCTACTTTGCCCAATATTTCTCCAAATTGGTCGCCAGTAAATTTTTATGGTGGTTATCAGCATACTCCGCTTAAATAAAAGAAGATACTATAATTGCCAAGATTTGTCTCTTTAGGGTTATTTTTGAGTAAGAGAATTACTTACAAAATAAAATTTGTGAACAATGGGAATTAGTGAAAATAGCAGAAAAGAGATACTTACATTTATTCAAAAATTTGTAACACTCAATGAAGATGAAGCTAATCGTATTTCCTCTTGTTTTGAAGAAGTAATTATTAAAAAGCGGCAAATGGTTGTTCAGCCTGGTTTTACTGCTAAGGCTAGAAATTATATAATTGATGGTGCGCTCCGGTCTTATGTTGTTAACAAATTAGGGCAGGAGCACACCATTGCTTTTGCTGTTAAAGATTGGTGGATTACCGATTACAACAGTTACATTTATCAAAAACCTGCCACATTATTTGTAGTTGCTTTAGAAGATACTCTCGCGCTTCAGTTAAATTACAAAAAGGAAGAAGCCCTCAAAAAGGAAAATCATAAGTTCGAAACTTTCTTTAGAATAGTCGCTGAAAGAGGTCTTGCTTCGCAACAGCGAAGAATTATTGAAAGCCTCACGCATAGTGCCGAAGAACGCTACGAAAACTTTATTAATAACTATCCGCAAATAGTTGCAAGAGTACCGCAATATGCTTTGGCATCTTTTCTAGGTATGTCTACAGAATTTCTCTCCAAAATCAGAAATAACAAAGTCAAGAAAAAAAGTTGAACTAGTTCAAGCGCTTTTTTTAAAGTAGTTCATTTTTATACACCTCAAGTTCATCCAAATTTGTAGCATATCAAATGACAAAACGATGGACACATTCTTAAAATATTACGCGCTCGATTGGTTGGCAATGGCACTTAATTTATTTGCTGTTTACCTATTGAGCAAAGGCAACAAGTTTGGCTTTGTGAGTTTTGCAATCGCCAATCTTATCTGGATTACACTTGGTTTTACCCTGATAAACAGCTTGGGAATTGGCCTTGGTAATGCTGCTTTTTTAGTAATGAATATTAGAGGATATTTTTCTTGGAACCACAAAACTGCTACATTATGAAAAATTTATTTAGCCCTCTTCAACTAAGAGGCATCACACTTAAAAATAGAATTGCACTTTCTCCAATGCAACAATATAGTGCTTCTAATGGCATTCCGAATAACTGGCATTTAGTGCATCTCAGTAGCCGTGCTGTTGGTGGAGCAGGTCTAATTATTACAGAATGTACAGCTGTATCACCAGAAGGGATGAATACACTTTACGATACTGGTTTATGGAATAATGAACAAGTAGAAGCATGGAAACCAATAGTAAATTTTGTTCACGAGCAAGGTGCTAAAATTGCCGTGCAACTTTGGCATTCTGGCGGAAAAGGCAGTCACAAACATCCGAATGAAGGCATGAAACCCTTACCATTATCAGAAGGAGGATGGCAAGTAAAAAGTGCATCTGCCACCGAAATGGGTGGAGTTATTCCGCAGGAACTTAGTCGAGAAGAAATTCAAAAAGTAATTTCCGATTTTGTTTCATCTGCAAAAAGAGCTGTAGAAGCTGGCTTCGATAGCATTGAGCTACATGCTGGGCATGGTTATCTTTTCCATCAGTTTTACTCTGCTGTAATTAATAAAAGAGATGATGAATACGGAGGTGATTTTAAAAATAGAATTCGCCTTTTGATTGAAATTGTGCAACAAATAAGAAAGGTAATTCCTGAAAGTATGCCGCTTTTAGCAAGAATTTCAGCCGTAGATTATTTAGAACAAAAAGAAGCATGGCAACTAAGTGATAGCATAAAATTGTCTAAAATTTTAAAAGAGAATGGGGTGGATTTAATCACAGCATCAGGAGGAGGTTTTGCTCACGTGGATAAATCGAAAGTATTTCCTAATTACCAATTGCCTTTTGCTACAGCTATAAAAGAAGAAGCTCAGGTTTTAACTGGTGCAGTAGGAATGATTACAACACCTAATCAAGCAAACGAAATAG
The DNA here is from genome assembly GCA_002729595.1 of Thalassovita sp. Lineage (GTDB taxonomy): Bacteria > Bacteroidota > Bacteroidia > Cytophagales > Flammeovirgaceae > Chondrinema. The sequence continues at coordinate 8,179 of PBYL01000169.1, forward strand.
TTTTAGCTGATAAGGCAGATTTGGTAGTAATTGCTAGAGAGCATTTACGTGATCCATATTTTGCTATTCATTCTGCGCAGCAATTGGGTATTGAGAATGAAGTTCCTTGGCAATATAAAAGAGGATTCTAAATCTAAAGTGTAATGAAACCGGCAGCTAAAAGCTTAATTAAATCGATTATAGATATTTCTCATGTCGATTTCTCAGCTTGGGATATTATCACAGGTAAACTCATTTTTACCAGCGGACTCAGCCAAAATATTTTAGGATACCCCAAAGAACAGTATGAGAAACTCAGCAATAATTTTTTTACTGACATTGTACATCCGGATGATTTAGATAAAGTGTTGGAGGATATAGAGTCACTTAAAATGTCAAAAAGTTGTGAGGTGCTGGAGTCAACAGCTCGCTATAGAAATGTAGATGGCATATATACTTGGGTATATACTAGAAGAATTGTTTCTATTAGAGATAAAAGTGGAAATCCCATAAAAGTAACTTCAATTTGCGAAGATATCTCCGAAACAATTGGACTTAGAAATGAACTGAGAGATAAGGCTCAGAGGATGGAAAAAATTGCGATTAAAAACTCACACGATGTAAGAGGATTTGTTGCGTCAATTATCGGTATTTTAGATTTAATTGATGAAAAAAGCTTCTTGTATGATTACGATAAACAGTATTTTAATTACTTGAAGTTAGCAGTAAAAAAGCTAGATAAAGTAGTCCGCGAAATTAATGAGCTTGTTTAAAAGCTTATCTAAACTTTTAAGTAATAAGTACAAGAAAGGTCTTGAAATAGCCATTTACCACCGTTTTTAACTCATCTATATTTGATCTATTAAAATCAGTAAAATATAATCACTTATATATAAGTAGCTGAAAACAAGCTGATTGAACTCTAATAAATCAGATCTAGAAAATTTATTTCAATTAAAATTTTATATCAATTATGAGTAAGATAACTGTTAAAGACGGAACTGAAATTTACTATAAAGATTGGGGTACAGGTCAACCAATTGTTTTTCATCATGGCTGGCCGTTATCAGGCGACGATTGGGATGCCCAAATGATGTATTTCCTCAAACGTGGTTATAGGGTAATTGCTCACGATCGTAGGGGTCACGGCAGATCAAGCCAAACAATTGAAGGGCATAATATGGATACTTATGCAGCAGATGTGGCAGAGCTTACAAATGCACTCGATTTAAAAGATGCCATCCATGTTGGGCATTCTACAGGTGGGGGTGAAGTAATTAGATATGTGGCGAAATATGGCAAAGAACGAACTGCCAAAGCGGTTTTAATTAGTGCCGTTCCTCCAATTATGGTTAATACAGATTTTAATCCTAATGGCGTACCATTATCTGTTTTTAATGAAATTAGAGAAGGTACAGCTACTAAAAGATCACAGTTTTTTTATGATTTTACAATTCCGTTTTATGGCTTTAATCGCAAAGGAGTTGAGCCATTACAAGGAGTGAGAGATAATTGGTGGAGACAAGGCATGATGGGCGGAATTAAAGCTCATTACGATTGTATAAAAGCATTTTCTGAAACAGATTTTCGTGAAGATCTTAAAAGTGTAGAAATACCAGTATTAATTATGCATGGCGAAGATGATCAGATTGTTCCTTTCGAAATAACTGGTAAAAAGTCAATAGAGTTATTAAAAAATGGACAGTTAATTTCTTATCCCGGTTTTCCGCATGGCATGCCAACTACACACGCTGCCATTATAAATGAAGATTTGCTAGCTTTTATTAAAGCTTAAATTTTCACTATTAAATACTGCTAATAGTTAAGAAAGACTGTTAGCAGCTTTTTTATTTTTCTAGTTTAAAACTAATCCTCAATTAAGTAACAAATTATTTTTTGAATTTATCTATATGATGAAAACAGGAAGGTTGGAGGCATTTAGCGATGGCGTGCTTGCAATTGTAATTACCATTATGGTTTTGGAGTTGAAAGTACCTGAAGGATCTGAGTTTGCCATTCTTTATCCTTTAATCCCAAAATTTCTTTCTTATATGTTGAGCTTTATCTATTTGGGAATTTATTGGAACAATCACCATCATTTATTTCAAGCAATTGAACGCGTAAACGGAAAAGTACTTTGGGCAAATTTAGCATTACTTTTTGCACTATCACTCATTCCTTTTACTACGACTTGGATGGGAGAAAACCACTTTGAAAATAATCCGGTAGCTTTATACGGCATTAATCTTTTGCTGTGTGCGATTACCTTTCTTATTCTAGAGAGATCGGCAATTAACCATGAGGGAAAAAATTCTAAGATAGGCTTAGCACTACAAAATAAAACGAAAGAGATTTTATCTATAATAATATACATTGTAGGAGTGGCTTTGTCTTATTTTTTTCCTATTATTAGTATACTTGGTTATGGATTAGTGGCCATTATGTGGCTAATTCCAGATAGTAGAATTGAGAAACAATTAAAATAAATCAAGATGACAGAGAAAGAATATACCAACGGAGAAGTTACCATTCTTTGGCAACCAGAAAAATGCGTTCATTCAGGAATGTGTGTGAAAACATTACCAAAAGTTTATAATCCTCAAGAAAAACCTTGGGTAAAACCCGAAAATGCTACTTCTCAAGAATTGATAAACCAAGTAGCATTATGTCCATCGAAAGCATTAAGTATAAAAAAGTAAAGAGTTATGGTTAAGATCGAAAGAGAAGAAGATGGAAAAAAAGGTCGTTTCGTGATTTACGATGATGGAGTATTTGCAGGAGAAATGACCTACATTTGGGCTGGAGAAACAAAATTCATTATAGACCACACAGGCATAGAACAGGCATTTGGTGGGAAAGGTTTTGGGAAATTGCTAGTGCAAGAAGCGGTAGATTTTGCCAGAAAACAAGGGGTGAAAATTCTTCCACTTTGCCCATTTGCAAAAGCCGAATTCGACAAAAACGAAAGTTTTAATGATGTTAGGTTTTGAGGTTTGATGGAACTCTCAATGGTGTATTTGTAATTTTTTTTTGTTTTTCATGGGCTTACAGCTTTGTGTAAGGCCATTCTAGGAGATTTCAAATATAATTATAAAGGAAATTATGTTAAGTATAGTTACATTTTCACAGTGATTCTAGCTTAGATATTAACTCTTTAATTTCGTTCTCAAACTCCTGCCTTGTTAGTAGGTGATTTTTTAAATTCAATTAGAGCTTTTAGCTTATTATTTTTAAGTAAACTTAAATCTATATTAAGTTCATAGATTCGCTTATCTTCTGATTATGGTAATTTATAATTTTTAAAAGAATTTTCACATCCTAATCAAAACTACGTTTTGGGAGTTCAATAGAGTGATCAACGACAAAACATGTACTTCTAAGCCACCTAATTTTATTTTAGCTAGTACTATTGTATCAAGCTTTTATTGCATATTTTAATATCTAGAATATGAATAACACTATATATCAACTTAATGAAAACTCTATTTACTTTAATGGTACTCACATTTAGCTTAAATGTAAGTGCTAGCACATGGGAAACTTATTATGTTTATTATGAAACAGATTATTCACAAGGTCCGTGGTCTAGAACTACAATTCTTAATCAATCAGATTATAAGTTTTTAGCGCCTGTAATGTTTGAAGATCTTTTTGGATCAATTAAGTCAGGCTTTGTATATAAAGTAATTGAACGACTTAGAGATAAAAAACCAAAATTGTATCAGTGGAAATATGAGTTAGAATGCTTAGGCGACACAGTGATTTTTAAATCTGGTGATCAGATCACAAGTTTTAACACAGTTAAAAATGAGATAGTGTCTTCTCTAGCTCTTAATGGTTCTAAAGTAGTAATCTTTGATTTAGAAGATAGAAAAGAATCGTTTTCACTCAATGATGTTTCCCTACCCTATCTTGATTTGGTAATGCCTAATCAAAAAAATAGTCAACAAAAAGTTACAGTACCAATAAACCATCTAGATTCAACTAAAAGCAAAGTCGACAATCTTGGTAATATAAAACCTGCTAAAAACGAAAGTAAATTGTTACCTTGGTTAGGTATTTCAGGTATATTAAATATAGTATTGCTTTTTATGATAAAAAGAAAAAGCAGTAAGTAATTCAAAAGAATATATTTTTCGAGAAAAAAGATGAAAAATGGGAATATCTACTATATAATTAATTTATGACAGAAAGACTAACAGCAGAAAATCGAAATGAACTTGAAGACATATTGAACTTTCAAAAATCTCTATTTCGAGGAGCAACGAAAATTTTATTAGTAATTACTCTACTTTCAATTTTACCTTCTGTTATTGTAGGTAAGTTACACCTGCTTTTTAGTGTTGGTGTTAGTTTTATTTTTTTTGCTATTGTTTTATGGATTTACTTATATAAGCCTATTTTAAATATCAAAAAAGATTTAGAAGCGGGATTTAAGAAAAAAGAAACATTATTCGCAAAAAAAGTGCTTAAGAAAAAAAGTAAGGAATATGTTTTATTGGATAATGGATTGAAAATTAATTTCTCTGATTTTGAAACTTATAAGATTAATATCAACGATTTAATTTTGAAAACAAAGTTTCTTTTATTGTGGAGTATACTCCCAATGATAAATATATAATAAAAATCTCTCTAATTGAAAGAACTCAAAAAGTCATCAATTAAAAAAACTTATATACTTAATCCTACAAATAATTTTGTTGTAATTTCAACACTTAGTAATTTATTTCCCAATTATTGATGAACCCATTAGATCATTCTAAAATATCAGTAAAAAGAAGAGGTGGAATAATAGAAGATTACTACCCTATTCATTTTTTCTTAGATAGTACTAAAGAACTTTGTAGCGATAATCGTCATCTACTTAAGTGCATTTTAATGGATTTGATAAGGTGCTGTAAGCCGTTTTGGTTTTTTCTTCTCTGTTTTATTCAGTCGCTTTGTAAATTCTAAGTATCTATTAATATCTAACTGAGTTGAAAAGTTATATCTGTATGTAATAGTATCAATATGCTCATCAAAAGTAAAATCGGTTTTTGAGCTGATAAATACGTCTATTACATCATTATTGTATTCTATTTGCGGAGGAAGAAGTGGAAGACGATTATCCTCTTGGAATTTTAAGAATACCTTATCTTCCACATCTACTTGATCTTGAATCGAATAAAACTTCTCAAAGAACAAATTAGATGTTACTAATTCAACCTTTTGATAACCACTGTATTTTATCCAGCAATAAACATCTACTAAATCCATTAATTTAATTCCTTTTCCAATGTAGAGACATATTTTTGGTTTTTGACTATGTGCTACATACTCATCATTTTCCCACATTAAAAACTCAGGTAAGTACTCCAAGTCGGTTGTAACATCATTTAAAATAACGTTTGTTGATTCCCCCACTTTAATCAAGTGAACAATAATTGTATTTCCAAGAGGATTGTATTCATGATTCGATGTCCAACCTAAAAGCTCATAGGGCTGAGTTTCTGAGAAATAATATTCAGAAGTTCGGGAATAAATTCTACCGGCAAATTCAATAGTACTATCGTTTAATGACGAGAACGAATAACTCGCCTTTACTCCATTTTCAAAATTCATATAAATACTATCTCCAAAAACTGAGTATCTCGAAGTCTGCTTAAAATTATAAGCATCTACCATCAACATTGTTTCTTGCTTAAAACTTAGCTCATATGGGAAAAAACCAATTTCATTTTCTTCATCTAAATTCAAACGCCAATAGCCTTGAATATCTGTTCTATTCGAACATCCAATTATTGTTAAGGAAATTATTGATATGAGCAGAAGTCGGGTCATTTAAATGGATTACAAAGGTTTGGTGTAGACACCTGTGCCAAGCATTGTGCTATTAAAATTGTTATCTGTACTGTTTCCCTAATTTGTTTGATTCTTAAAGATATCTGAAAACATGTTTGTAATAAGTTCTTTACCATGTTTTAATATTTCATCACCTTGATCACTAACATCATGATAGATTCGATATACTGGGGAATTGTCACCTACTTCATATTTAATGAAATAAGGATTGCCACTTCTGGTTGGATCTTCACCTATTTCAATATAACCGAGTTCAAATATCTCACATCCAAGATACATATTTAAACAAGCATCTTTAATTTGTTCGAAGCAGTTGAATTGAGAGCTTTTTGCTTTTTATTCATTTAAAATCAAGAAGCATGGTTTTTAACCAACTTGGAATCATTTGTTTTAATTCATCCTTCAATTTTTCATAATCATTCTCAACTTGAGTAATACCATTTTGTACTCAGATTTGCTTTTGCAACTTTCATATATGATAATAGCTCACTGTCTATTGGTATATGCAACTTTAGCGACTGTTATCAGTTATTGATCGTTCGTATCTATTCATCATCTTGAACAAGTGATGACGGGTTGCTTGATTCATCAATTTCTTGTCAACAAAATCCTTTGTTATCTGACAAAGTTCTTCATCGAATTCTTCCTGTCGCAACCACTTAAGTGCTTTCTCAGCCCAAAAGCCTTTATCGGTCGAGAGTGCAAATTTTATCAGATCCAAGAATGGAAAGACTTCTTTACTATATTCACCATTAGTGTTTTTTTCAAGCCCATTTGTCAGAATATCTTCAATGTAATCCCTTTCCTTCTCAAGTACGGTAATTATATTCAAATACTGGTTTTTATTCTTAGTAATACTGTAATTACGACTTTCACTCATAATAATTTCATTGACCCAATCACCGTTTGGCGTAAGTCCGAATGTCCTTGTGTAGTTGTCTGAAAATTGGATAGTAAATATTGGAATCCATTCGAATCGATCTTGATCAGAATGTTTAGTTATTCTCCAGTTTATGGAGGTCTTTTTTCTGATTTTCATTTTTAAAGAATTGCTGCTCCCGCCACTTTAAAATAGAGTTAGATTTATAGTGCACTTACCTTTTCAAAACATTGGCATATTTTAATATAAAAATAAACTCTTAATAGAGAAAGAACCATAAAAGTATAAACTTTCTTAGCACATTAACTACCCAATTCATTTTTAGCAATTGTTATCGGTATCAGCATTTGTTTAAATCAACCAAAAACTCATACGATCAGAGAGAATATTCTAATTAAAAACTCAATTTTCTTCAACTAATCTGTCATTATGATAAATAGGTTTTTGTTTTAATGACAAACGGTGTGGAAGGAGTTAGTGGGAATTTTAAAATAAAATAGCCACAAGTTTATCTACTTATGGCTATTTTATTACTACATATCCCACCACATGTATTTTCTGTATCTAACAAATGGGAGTTCTTTATTAGATGTAAAAATTTGACTAAGAATCTGTTTGTTATTTCTTCTAAACTTTTTATTAGCCAAGATTTTCCATTGCTTACCAACTGTATGAAAATGATAACATAAAATCCTATGACTATCATTTCTTTTCTGCTTTTCGGTGAAATTATAACTCTTCTTGTTTTTTCGGGTTTTCATTATGCATTAGATATTAGTACCTAATACATCGTCCCTTTTTTAATTGCCATAATATTTTTACTTATACTAATTGCATTGCCGATAACGCCCAGACTATACTCTGTATATTTTGTGCAAAACACCACTGCCCTCCGTAGTAAAAGTAGTCAGAAATAACGAGTGAACATAACTACTCCCCTTATTGTAGAGTATAACTATTAAGAGCTATTAGATAAGCCGCTTAAATGTGCTGTTAGTTTTATTAAAATCTTTTCATATCAATATTGAAATAATATACACAATATATAGCCATAAATATGACATCCATGTGATTCGATGAATTTTCTTTAGGCATCTCCAATCGTAAGCAAAAAAGGACAGAAAAAACATATTCCAGACACAAAACTCAAAAATGTAGAAAGCTTTATCAGATAACATATCTAGAGGGAAACGGCCTAAAATCGGTTCCAAAAGGAAAAAGGTTCCCAAAAACAAAAAACGTTTATGGAGAGCTGGGTTTTTACGATTTTTGTAACCTAGCCACACGTACAAAGCAAAACTAGGCATTAAAAACCTGTTGGCTTTAGCATAAAAGGGCATTGTATCCCAGCCTTTATATACTGTTATAAAAACATAAAAAGTGCTGATGACTGTACCCACAGCCGCTATCAAACCTGCAGTACCCCATCGAATGTGAGCTTTATAATTTCCTTTGCAAATAAAATTAGATTGCATCACCAATATTATAAACCAAGCAAACATAAACACCCCGTGCACAATAAATTTAGGATCGCTGTTGCTTGGTTGTTGAACATCAAAAAACAGATTGTCTGAAAATCCGATAATTGAAAAAATTAATAAAAATATGCTTACTATAAGGAAGTAATTCTTTTTCATTTTATCATGATCAATCTGCGATGTATTTCCTATGTATGTTGATTGCGTTTATACTCTCTAACTAAAGTATCGAATAACTAGAAGAGTTGAAAGTAGCACTTATGCAAATTCACCATACATATTTAGGTTTTCGTTTTTCCCTTCTGTTGCGGAGGTCAACTAGTAATGCTCTAATTACTCCTCCTTATTTAACTCTTCAATTGTTTGATCTAAATCTTGCAGCACGCCAGCATACCTTTTGGCATCTAGTTTAACAATAAAAGGTACAGCAATGATCAAGAATATGATAAATACCAATAAATAGGATTCAAAAATATATGATCCATTAGGTGAAAAACTTATGTTCTCGACTCCCCCAATTCTATACAATGTGTCTACTTCAACAAATGCCAAAATAGCCTTTAGTAATAGAGTTCCCGTCATATTATTTGTAATCTTCTCAAAATAAGATTTCATTTTCGTTAGTGATTCCTTTAAGGTACCGGCATTGTAAGTACGTTTCATAAAATTCATGTTCCTTTTTAAACTCATCAAGGCATAAATCATGAAGGCTTCAATGAGAAATGGTATAACATAGGGACCGCCCAACCCTGAACTGCTTTGCGGAAGTAAGCCTTGTCTATCGCGGTAAATAAGAAATAATATCACAAATGGCATAAAGAGCACAACACCTAGGTAACGATTGAAATCAAGCTGGTGCTTTCTTTGTAATTTACTAATAACCCCATGACCTTTTTGGGTGATGATTTCCAAAATATTCTCTTTAGCCAAACTCTTGTCGATTAATTTTTCATCGGCAAGTATGCTCCATATTCTTTTTAAATCAGTGGTTCCCATTTTCAAATGATTTTAAAATTTCCCTTTTAATTCTTTTTATTTTAACTCCTGTATTACTTACAGAAATCCCTATCATCTCAGCGATTTCTTTATAACTATACTCGTCCAGATACAATGCGATAATAGCCTTGTCAATAGATGATAGCTTATTTATTGCGTTGTACAATTTTTCCTTATTGGTTTGATGTACATTATCGACACTGGATATAGGATCGATTTCAACTTCAGATAACTTTACTTGTTTGAGTTGAAATTTTTCTTTCCGCAAGATGTCAATAGCTGCATTTATACAAACCCGATACATCCAAGTAGAAAATTTTGCAGTGCCATTAAAACTAGGAAAAGCCTTCCATAATTGAATAATCAGTTCTTGATGATAATCCTCTTTATCAAGCCTATCTCTAAAATAGATATTACATATTTTATGGACTATTCCCTGATTTTGATATAGCAACTCTGTAAACCTCTCTTCCATGAATTACTCTTTTAATTCTGCCCAATATGACGGATAGCTAAGGCCAAAAATTACAAACTCTAAAAATATTTTATATTAGGTGGGTACAGACGCTTGCTATTTTTAATAAGAGTTGGCCGATAGCTTAGGATAGAAAGTGATGCTTACTTTATAGATATAAATCTATTGGTTTGTTTATGATTCTCGCTTTACATACACTATATACCTTGCTGTAAGTTATTTTTATTTATTTTCTTGTCAATCTGATACATACATTCCCATGTCCCAATTGTAGCTAATGAAAAAAATATTATCACTTCCCAAAATCCATACATATCGATATTCAATTGAATATCAAAATACATTGGTATTATAATTAATCCAGTTGATATAATTGCTGCAAAAATTCCATAAATAACTTTTTTCAATATTCTCCCTTTCAATTGGGTCAATGAAAAAATCAGGTGAATAAGAATAATTGAAGGAATTGAAAAATTTTTCATCCCTGTAATTCGGTCACCTGTAATCATTATAATTACCATGGTTACCAAGAACGGAATTACTAAAGATCCAACTATCAACATTAAATATTTGATTCCCCTATTCTGTATCATCTGATAATTATTTACACGGATTAACTTAAAATTTTTAAAATCACAATCTTGCATGTTAGCTATTATTTTTCAGCAATTGTTGGCAGCTTGATTCTCGTTTCTATTTCCTTATAGAAGTTTTCTAATTCTTGTTTATCAAGCGATTGCCCAAATGAAATTATCTTTCGTTTAGGTTTTTCAATTGTAATAATTCCATACTTCATTTGAGCAAACATGTTAGATATTTGAGAAAATTTATCAGTCTCTAATAGCGTCAAATTCAGTTTTTTAATTTTATTTAATCTTATGGAAAGTGATTTTTTTAAAAGTCCATATTCTCCCATGTAATGAACAAAATGATCATCGATTTTAATTTCTTCTTTTCCCTTGACGAATATTAAAATTACACGAAGTTGTTTATTAACAGACCACAGCATAATTGAACCGAAGATTACAAAAACAACTTTAATTACAGAAATTCCATCGTTCCTAGTTGAATTAAAAATGAATACTCCTGTAATCACATGTCCAATAGTCAAAAGACTCAGCATGAACATGTGAAAAAAGTTAAATTCTGAATCTTTTTCAATTTGAAACTTAAAACCGCTAGTGTCCGACTCCATTTTTAATTGATTGCTTTCCAATTTTATATTGTTACCATCGCTCAGGCTATAATGCGTAGGATCAGTTTAGGTTTAAGCTTCAAAACCATTTTTTTTTATTCTTCAAATTTAGCTAACAGTTCATCTTCACTATCAGGAATATCATAAGCATCAGCCTCAGTTAAGTGACCATCTTGGTCGCTCACTCTAGTCAAAGCCTTTCCTTTTTTAAATACTAACTGCAAACCATGTTCTTCTTCCCATGTACATTCGCAAGTCATATTAATAAATATGTGTGGTTCATTATAAGGTCGTCTTGTTATAATAATTTGAGTAGGAGAAATAAATTTCCAAATTTCTGACTTATCAATTCCTTTCATATCATCTGGAATATCCTCTTCACCTACCATTGAGCAGTATTCTCGAAAGTGGTCATAAACCAGCCCACTAATCTGATTCTTATATTCTTCTCCTAAATTGAGAAAGTGACCAAGTGCGGTGTCTGCTTCCTTAATGAAAGACTCATCCTGTTCAGGTTCAAAATCTGTGAAGATTGCATTAAGTTCGGCGCCAATCAATGGTATTTTAATTGGCTTGCTATTCCACCAGTCTTCAAATCTGTTGTCTTGTGTTAGCTCTCCTAATATTTTCGAGTGAACTGTTTTCATTTTTTTATCTATGGTTTAGTAGACTAGAGCCTGATAGCTCTAATTTTCTATAAATTTAGTAAAATAGATCTATGAGCGTCCTCTTCATCAAACCGTGCATGAAGCTGTAAGTCGTATCCAAAAACTGTTTCTTTATTTGCTCTGATGTGAAGTCATAGGTACAGTTAATTCCTTTCACATCATAAGCAAAAGCATTCTTTACTTTCTTAACTGCCAAGGCATTAGCTGTTTCTAGTTCTGCTTCGCCTAAAATCACTTCAAGATAATCTTTGTAAACCGTAATTATTGGAAATTTGGGTTTGGTCATTTTCTTTCCTTTTCGGCTTGTACACAACATCTGCGTAATGAGAATTATTAAATTTTATCTCAAATATCAAGATTATCCTTTGTACCAACAATCCCACCCACACCTTTTTTAGTAATATAGCCAATACTTATTGTTTCTTTTTAAATTGTATTCTTTTGTCAATATCAGGAATTATCGGTCTAAAAATTCTTTTTAGTCTCTCAAAAGACTTATTATCACTTGCATATCTGCTTATAGCTTCTAAAGGTGATTCTCCGACTTCATTTCGTTTATCTACATCACCTCCTTCATTAATTAGAAATTCAATAATTTTGAATTCATCAATATCTGGTTTTTCTAAGTTTTCAGCAATCATATTCTCCAATATACAATCAAATGCTTCGTGCATTACAGTATGCATGCCTTGATTGATTAATGCTCCTGACTTTATTAAAAATTCTGTAAGCTCAATATTTTGACCGTAAATAGAAGCAATCAAAGGAGTTAAGTTGTTTTGATATCCATTGACATTAACTCCATCTTCTACTAGTCTTTTGGCTGGTTCCAAAAGTCCATAGCCACAGGCTTCTATCAATTTGTCAAGTTTTAAATCTTTATCCATTTCAAATAAAGAAACACAATGGTCAATTAAAATTAGTAGACTGATCTTATATTGATTTTTTTAAAAGTATATGATTGAAATACATTTTGCAAGTAGCTTATTTGTCTCTAAATTTTTAGTATATGCTATCAGTTATTGATCGTTCGTATCTTTTCAAGATTTTGAATAAGTGTTGACTTTTTGCTTGATACGATGTCAATTTCTTGTCAAGAAAAATTTTTGTTATTTGACCTTGAATTAGTTCTTCTGAGTTAGAAGTTTCCCAAAAGATTGTACCCATAAACTTTATCGAAAATAATCAATATGATTCAACAGAAATCAATATTTTTTTCATTTATCCCCCAATCTCTTTCATTACGTATAACTATTTTGGCTTATCTTAATAAAGGAATTTCTAGTTTTTGGCTAAGAAGTTTATAAAACGCTATATTGTTTGCGGTAATTATAACAGTCCGTTATCAATCTGTTTGCATTAAATCAAGTCCTTTCTATGCCATAATTACGTCATATTAAGACTTTATCAATGACGTAGAAATTTATAGTATCTGACGTAATTTGTTTTTCAGATAGCACTTATTTTTGTTTTATAATTAAAATCAATTACATGACCTATATAAATACTCATGTTAGACTAAAAGAACTAAGAGAGCATAAGGGATTATCTCAAGAAGAACTGAGTGAAAAAACTGGAGTTAGCCTACGAACCATACAAAGAATAGAAAGTGGGGAAAGTGTTCCGAGAGGTAGTACATTGCGACATATTACATCTTCATTAGATGTCGAACCTGACTACTTCAACACTACTCCACTTGAAGCAAAAACAGATGCTGTTAGGCTTGACGCAAGTGAGCGACAAAGAAATACAATAAAATTTCCTTGGTATCTTTTGGGTTTCACTTTTATTGGAGGAGCTTTAGGTTTTCTATTAGGAGTATTAATAAGGATAATGCATTTTGTCCCAGATAAAGGACATGAAGGAATGTTAGCATTTGCAATTACTATTTTGTTTGGGGCAATTGGTTTAGTAACAGGTAATTATATTGAAAAAAAGAATAAATAATGAAATCTATTTATCTCTATAGCGATGAGACAAGTAAAAAAGATTGCTAAAATGTTTCTGAAAAGTTTCGCAAGCATAATAGTTTTAATAGTAATAGCATCCATCATAAATAATAGAATTGGTAATTGCACCATACAAGGAGAAATTGAAGGTCTAGGAACCAGATTGGCTTTGGTAAATGGCGGTAATAATTCTAGAGGGGAAATATTTTTTAAATTGATATTTGTTGTGAATGGTAAATTTAGTTTCAATGTAAAACTTGATAAGCCTGGTGAAGGTAGAATAATAACACGGAATATGCTTTTTCAAAGAGCCAGCGGAAAACCTTTATGGATGCGTTCAAAGATTATTCAATTTAATATTGATCCCGGTGAGAATATTTTAATAAACGGCTCAATTGATAAGTATTCGGTAAATTATTTAATAACAGGCAACAAGATTTCTGAACAAAAATCAAAGTTTGTTCAAGAAAA
>PBYL01000170.1 GCA_002729595.1 Thalassovita sp.
CGAGTACCTTCAATACCATTCATACCTGGCAAATCGATATCCATAAGAATAACTTCTGGTTGCGATTGTTGTATTGACTTTATAGCAGATTCACAGTCGGCAAACTTTCCACTTACCTCGTAATCTTCCATACTGTTTATAAGTAGTGCAAAGCCATCTTTTACCACTTCATTATCTTCTATAATTACAACTTTTGTAACCTTGCTGATCATAATAATATATATTTTCTAAAACCAATTAAGATGCGATCTTATATTTTTATTGAGCCAATTTACCTTTAAAATACATAATCTAAATGTATAAATGAAAGAAAACATTACAAGTACAGGTATTATCTATATGAAAGGTATTTTTGTCTGAATAACAGTAGTTTTCAGCTTAAAATTTCATTATTGGATATATTGATGAATAAATTGTGCTTCTCTCATATATCTACCCAAACACTATCATTTCCCGATTGTTTTTTGTATATTCAAAATAGTTAACATATCTAAACTCACTCTTAAGCTGACAAAAATCATAACCTTGAGTGACAATTACCATATTTAAAAAGTACAAAATAAACTAAATTCTCATCGGGACTAAATGTATTCCTACTTTTTATGCTTCATGGTTATTTATGTACTACAATTCAATTTTTTCATTTTCTAATTTATAGGTTCTATGAGTCAGGTTTTTCATTCTAATGATCTCTATTTAATGCAAAGGTGTTGGTATGCTGAAGTTTCTGCTTTAAAGTTTGAAGTAGAAAGTTCTTTAACTAGCCTTTTCGACATCCTTGAAGACGACACGCTTTTATCCAAGCCGGGCAATATACTTTTTAATTTGCTGGTAGGAACCAACATGAGATTTGATAAACTATTAATAGAACTCGACAACTCTAAAGAAGTACTCTCTAAATATCCTTCAACTTTTCCGATTAGCTCTTGCAATAGATCATATAAAAAGCATTTCCAATTAGAAAATAAATTTGAAGCAGAAAAACTGAGATATATTGAGATAAGAAAGAAAGTAGATTTGTTTTTTGCCAATTGTAATGGCATATTATTAAACAATCCCAAAGTTTATCAATCTACTTTTAATGATAGACCGTAAATATCATTTACCTTGGCTTCAAACTGATTGTAAATACCTTCTCTAATCTCGAGAGTCAATTTACAATCCATAGCAAAATCTTGCTCTAGCACATTTAAATCAAAGTCTTTTACAAGTTTCATTGCATCGTTCATTTGTGCATATTGAAACAGTAATTTTACTTTTCTTGTAAGAAATTCTTTTTGGAACTCAGCATTTTCAAGAGCATCTGCGGCTGCAGTTTTATAGGCATGTATTAATCCGCTTACTCCCAACTTTGTACCTCCAAAATAGCGCACTACAACTATAAGTACATTGGTAAGTTCGTTCGAGCGAATTTGTCCTAAAATTGGGTTTCCTGCTGAGTTCGCGGGTTCGCCATCATCACCTGCTCTATAGAGTGAGCCATCGCTACCAATAATAAAAGCATAGCAGTGATGTCTGGCATCGTAATATTGCTTTTTTAAATCGTGTATATGCTCTTTTACGTCTTCTTCGCTTTTTACAGGATAGGCAAAAGCTAAAAACTTACTTCCTTTTTCTTTATAAAATCCTTCTGATGTACCTGCTATCGTTAAATAAGCATCGTCCTCCATAATATTCCTTTTCTCAGACTAAAAAGTAGCCACTCTATCTTGTAGAGAGTCTGAAAGCAGCTCTAGCTTTTTATCTGAATTAATCTTATTTGGCTCTTGCACCATCTCCAAAATTACCTCGCCTCCTTGAAACATTTCTTTGTAAGAGATAAAGTCTTTTTGCTGTGAGCTTCTATTCAAAGAAAGTAATTTCACAAAATGTTTTTGAGTACTTTGGTTATTTACCTTAATACTAAAAGGCTGTTTGTTGCTCACACTTAGAACAGCCTCATCAATTACTGGGCTCCCTAAAATATACTTATTCCCTACCGGATTTAAAGGATACAAGCCTAGCATATTAAAAATAAGCCAAGCAGGCTGAAAATCATCCTTATAAGAATATGTACCCGTAGAATCTAATGAAGCAAAAATATCATCCATCATCCCTCTTAGCATTTCTTGGGTTTTCCAAGATTTACCTGCATAGGTATATAAAAATGGAATGTGGCTATTTTCGGCTACAAATTGCGTATGATGATATGCTGTATCCTTTACTCCTAATGAATCAACAACAGCAAGTTCATTACTTTGAATCTGTAGAAAAGAATCTAACATGGTAATAAAATTCTCTTTACCATTCATCAGCTTAATTAAGCCTTCTACATCATGCCTTACTGCCCATGTTTTTTCCCAGTCTAATAAAGCAATTGAATCGCTTTCAAGATCGAGTTGGTTTATATTATCTGCCCAATCTCCTTTAATATTTTTAGGTCTCATAGTTAATGTGAGACTATCAAAGTTTTGGGTGTATAAGCCAGCACTGGTAATAAAGTCAGCAAAATCTTTTTGGTAACCCATAGCCTCTGCCATTAGCGAAGCTGCTTTGTAAGCCTGCGCAAATTCTAAAGAGTTTTCAAAAGAGCTTTCAGGAAAATAATCTGAAGGGATGAAATTATATTTAGAAACTAGCTTGGCATAAGGATGATCTTCTAATGTTTCTTTAATGGCTTTGTAAGCCAGATTTACATCAAAATCGCCAATCCCTTTTAAGTAAGCATCAGCAATTACCGAGATGGCACCAAAGCTTTCCATATCATTTCTTGTAGTATAGCGCGATTCTGGAAGTGCGCCAGTTTCTTTGTAATGCGCTAGAAATGATCTTATAAAATCATTTACTTTTTCTTTATAAAAGAGAGCATAAAGCGGATATGTATTCTTATAAGATTCTTTAAGATCAAATCGGTGGTATCTATCATATTTGCCCTCTGTGGTCTGTACTTCGCCTTTAAAATCTGAATAACTGCCATCTACATCACTAATCAATCTAGGCTGTTGCATTACTTTAAAAAGGCTCGAATAGAATAACTTTTTCTGCAAAGAGTCTTTTACTTTAATGCTTACTCTGTTCAGCTCTTGTTCCCAAACTCCCTCCGCCGCTTTTCTTACAAGGTCGAAATCCCAGTGAGGCACTTCTTGCAAAAGGTTATTCTGTGCTCCATCTATGCTCGCAGTAGAAACAGCCACCTTCATAAAAAGCGCATGATTTCCTAAAGAATCAAAAGTTATTCTGGCACTAGATTTCTTAGCACGCATGGTCTTTGGGCGACCAATATCTAAATCTGTTCTAAAGAAATTGTAATCTTGCCATTTCTTAGAAAACTGAATTACAAAATAGATTTTTCTTTCTAGCTCAGATGGTCTTAATGAGCTTGGTGTAGAAATTCTATAACCAGCAATCGTAGAATCGTTGATTACTGTTAAATGACTTAACTCTGGTAAATCATTAGTAAAGTCTACTCCCGGATCGATAAAAAAGAAAAAATTATCTTCTGGCTGACTTTTAAACTTATAGAAAGCCACTCTTTTAGTCGCTGTAATCTCAACAGAAAGGTCTGGGTTATGTAATTGCAAAGAATGGTATCCTGCTTTGCCTTCTTCACTTCTAGCCCAAAGCACTTTATTATCTGCCTCTAGTTCCTGCTTTTTAATAATACCGGGTACAATTAAAAAATCAGAAAGTATATCATTATTATCTACTTGAGTTTGTCTAAAACCAGTAAACACACAATCTTCGTCTGTACTACTATCACTATAAGAAAAACAATGATTTAATGGAGCAGGTCTTACCATTCCAAATGGCAAATAGGCTCCTGTACTCACACCTCCTTGCGATTCAACTTGCCTTATAAATAAAGGATCAACATAAGAAGAAAGCTTTTCAACCTCCTCAATCTCCTGCTTCACTTCAGAAACCTCTGTTGTAGGTGAACTACAATAGCTTATAAGAAGTGTAACAATAACCGCCGGAATAATATATATAAAACTTTGCTTCATAACTGAGAATACAATTCTCACATTTTAAGTGGAATACAAATTAATATTACGACATTCGTTGTTAAGATGCTTTTAATATTTGTTAATTGTGGAATGTAAAGGCAATACTTAGATCGTATTTAAGTTGTAAGCTCCGTTTTTTAATGTATTCTGATAAAAGTGGATAGATAGAAATGGTTTTACCGAATAATTAATGGAAATGTATAAGATAGTGTATGAAACAAATTCTATGTAAATCGCTGTGAAAAGTTTTCTTAAAACCAAAAAATCCATCTACTTCTATATTACTTTTCTAATATTGCAAAGTAAATAAACCCCACTCCTCTTTGAAAGATTTATTCAAAGAATTTAATGGTTGATCAGAGATTTTTTTAAATTAATTTATACCAGATTTAGTTCCAATAACTCAAAATAATTAGTGGATGAAAGCTAATGAGCGAATTGAATATTTTATTATTTAGTTACTCTAAACCAATCGACATCAATATTGCCAGAATCGTTGGTAACTCCTTCTCTCACACAAAACAAGCCTACTTTTGCACCAACCCAACCACCTTCTCTGGCTTTAAAAGGCTTGCCCAATTCTTTAAATCTCTTTCCGTTTTCGCTAAAACTAAACCTACAAATTGCATCGATTGTTACCTCCACTCTTAGGTAAAAAGTATTGCTTTCTATATCTAGGTTATCCGAATTTACTTCTTTGCCATTTTTATCGGCATTTTCACAAATAGTCTGTGAAATTTCTAATCCATCATCATCATTTTTTACAGAGATGTAAGAATAATCTCTACCGAAAATTATGAGTCCGGCTTTTTCATCTTCGAATCTAGGGTTAAAAGTAATTTTTGCTGTAGCTGTAAATTCTGGTGCCGGAAATTTCTGTAACAATAGGTTAGGCACATCCCAAAAGTTTTGAAAATCTTCTGGCAAAGGATAAGAAAACAATCTTAAATAACCCATACTTGTCGGAAAAGCCCAATAAGGTTGAGGAATAGCATTCCATTGCCATTGTAAACCCAAGTTAGGTTTATTAAACTCATCTGACTCTGGTGGTGTAACTATTGGATAAGTCTTGCCAACATCCGGCTTTTTATAAGTTAAAACCGGCTCGCCTGTGCCATCTCCGTCTGCATCATTTCCCATCACTGGCCAGTCGTTAATCCATTTCATGGGTTGCAGGTGCACAATACGACCATATGCTCCTTTGTCTTGAAAATGCAAAAACCAATCTTCACCACTTTCTAATGACACCCAAGCCCCTTGATGAGGACCGTTGATATCTGTATTTCCAGTAGCCAATACATTTTTGCTTTCATAAGGACCATAAATATTTTTGGAGCGCATCACCAATTGCCAACCAGTAGGTACACCTCCCGCTGGAGCAAAAATGTAGTAATAGCCATTTCTTTTGTAAAACTTGGGTCCTTCTACAGTTGGATTATCACCATGACCATCGAATACCATTACACCATCATCTATTGTTTTGGTGCCTTCTTTATTCATTTTACAAACAACAATTAAACTCTTAATGCTTGCTCGACTCCCAGCAAAAGCATGCACTAAGTAAACATTACCATCGTCATCCCATAGCGGTGAAGGGTCTATAAAACCTTTCCCTCCTTTCACTAATACTGGCTCAGACCAAGCACCTTCTGGGTCTTTGGTCTTAATCATGTAAATTCCAAAATCTGGGTCTGGATAATAGATATAATATTCCCCTTCATGATACCTGATACAAGGTGCCCAAACACCTTTACCATGCTGTGCTTTTTCAAAAAACTCAAATGGTGGTTGTTTGGGAAGCGCATAATTGACCAATTCCCAGTTTACTAAATCTTTTGAATGTAAAATCGGCAAACTTGGTGAGCAAGTAAAAGAAGAAGCCGTCATATAAAAATCATCACCAACTCGAACCGCATCAGGGTCAGAATAATCTGCATGAAGTATTGGGTTTTTATAAGTACCATCTCCTTGATCTGCTACCCAAGTATTTGAAATACCATCTTTAGAAGCTTTTTGGGCAAGAAGCTGCTGTGTGGCTAAGAGAGGAAATAATGAAAGTATTGCTAGTTTAAAGATGTGTAGTTTCATATTTATAAAGGAATGAAGCAGAAAATAGATTAGGTTTTATTCTATGGTGGATAGATCGGGTACCCAATTATCTTCTCCTTTTAAAATGTTTTCGATTGTATATTGAGCAGCTTCTTCTTTAGTGAGCTGATGAGCCCATTCCACTCTTTTCGATGGATTTGCACCCGGCCCAGTAGAATTGTACTCAGCATAAAATGCAGTCTTTTCTTTTTCTTCACTGCCCCAGTTATTCCAACCTTCAGGCTTAATTTGTTTATCTAAAAAGCAATCAATAAAAACTACATTTGAATATGGTCTCCAAGGTCTTCCCAAATAAAAGCTATCCTTATCTGCATCTCCTGTGATTTTACAATTGAGGAATACAAATCCAAACTTGGTAGTTTCCAGTGTGGAAGCGGCTGTTACATAGCCATTTTCTTTGCAATAGATTTCGCAGTTATCAAACACTGCTGTAGACCAGCCGAATATAAAATCGACGGTGCCTTCTATGTAACAGTTTTTATAATATTGCCTGCTCGCATCTCCATGTGGATAAAGCGTATCTTGAAAACCTAAAAAGCGACAATTGTTAAATATCACTTTATCTCCATCAACTCTTACTGCGACCGCCTGCCCTACTGGACCAGCAGAATTCTCGAAAGTGATATTCTCAGCTTTAAAATCATCTCCAAAAACAAAGAAGCCAGAAGAGCCAGTTGTACCCATTTCTTCCCCAAAAACATTCTTTTTTGAGGCATAGTCGTCATTTGTAAGAATGGTAGTATTTACATCCTCTCCAATAAATGTGACATTGGTTTTAGAAGTAGGTAAAACTAATTTTTCTTTATAAGTACCTTTTTTGATGAAGATAGTAGTTGTATTTTTTCTAAAGTCGGGAACTGCGTTTACAGCATCTTGTACTTTTTTAAAATCTCCTGAGCCATCAGCGGCAACTACAAAATCGTATTTTTTACTAGTATCCTGAGCATTTAATATTGGTAAAAACAGGACTGAAATTATTAGGTAGGCAGTTAATTTTTTCATACACACTTTCATCATTTACTCTTTCCTCAGTAGCTAAAATTTGTTTGTATCGAGGTAATATAACATTGTCAAAATTAACATTTAGCCACTAAAGAGACTATTCAAAAAATATCATTTATGCTTCAAAAAGTTTAAAACAAAGCCTACTAGCCTTTAATTCTGTCAATTACTGATGTATTAAATGTTTAAAAACTGTTAAAACTGGTATACTTTTTTTGAAGCCACGTATAAAGTACTGTAACAAATACTTTCTCTAATGCGACTAACTGTTCAAATGTTCAAAACACCTTTTGTAGTTGTATTCCTTTTATCAATTTTTTCTTTTACACCTTTAAAACTCAATAAACCATTGCAAAAACCTCCTGAAACTTTATCTGTAAATATTTTAACAGATAACCTTTACATTTTACAAAATGGCACTAAAAAAGAAGTTTATCTGTATCTGGAACTGAATGCTGTAAAAGCAGAAAAAAACAAAGACAAAACACCGCTTAATATATCTTTGGTATTAGATAGAAGTGGTTCTATGGCAAGCGAAAACAAGCTTGAAAACGCGAAAAAAGCCTGCGAATTCGTAATTGACAATCTCACCTCAACTGATAACTTCTCATTAGTTGTTTATGATAGTGAAGTAAAAACTCTAAATGCTTCTGAAACTGTAAAAAACAAACAATTACTCAAAAACAAAGTAGCAACCATAAATCCAGGTAGTACTACTAACTTGAGTGGCGGTATGTTGCAGGGATTTAATGAGGTAAAAAGCACATTTGCACCAAATGCTGTAAACAGGGTTTTATTACTTTCTGATGGCTTGGCTAATAACGGAATTACCGACCCGATTGAGCTTCAAAAGATTGTGCAAACCAAAAACAGCGAAGATGGTATTAGCATTTCTACATTTGGTGTAGGTGCCGATTTTAACGAAGATATGATGACAAACCTCGCCGAATATGGCAGCGGTAACTATTATTTTATTGATAATGCTGATAAAATACCTGAAATTTTCGCCAATGAGTTAAAAGGCTTGCTCTCTGTAGTAGCTCAAAATACGCAAGTTGAAATTAAGTACCCAAGTGCTTATTTCAGATTGGCGAAGTTGTATGGTTATCCATATACCGAGGAAAAAGAGGGAAGTATTAAGGTGAATTTCAAAGATGTATTTTCAGAAGAAACCAAGGCTGTACTTTTAAAATTTGAAATGGTACAAACGCCTGATACTGATGTGGCTTTCCAATCTAATATCACTTATGATGATGCTTTGGGAAATTACAGTCGTGAAACACTCAACCACAGGTTAGATGTGAAAATTACTGATGACAAAGAGTTGTACGATAACAGCTTTAATGAAATGGTGAAAAAAAACATCATCTTGTTTGAGGCCAACGAAGAGATGGAAAAAGCTCTGCTTATGGTTGATAAGAGATTGTATGATGATGCAAAAAGCACACTTGATAGCAGTATTGTGAGAATGGAAAAAGTAATTTCTGAAGTGCAATCTGATTCTTCTCTCAATTTGCAATACGAGAACTTAAAGTCTTATAGAGACAAGATTGACAACATTAAGCAAATGAATGAAGAAGAGCGCAAAATGATGCAAAAGGCTAATAAAAGCTCTAATTATATGCTCAAAAAGAAAAAACAGAATTGAATTCAATCTGATGTATAAAGCAAAAGAGTTCCTCGAATGGAGGAACTCTTTTTTTATTTCTTTGCTACTTAGAATAAGAAGCCTACCCGTACAAATGGTAGAAATTGCTCTTCGTCTGAGTGGGTTAAGTCTAGTGAAATTACAGCAGCGCCAAATGGGGTTATCCAAATACCACCACCGTAGCCTTGATGCCACTCGTCTGATGACTCGCTGTCTAACCAAACTCTACCTACATCAAAAATTCCATGTATACCGAATTGACCGGGCAGCAAGTAGGTATTAAACTTGAAAAGCTTAATTCTTAAATCGTTATTCCAGTAGAAGCTTTTATCACCTGCAAATCGCATTCTTCTATAACCTCTCAAATTATCAAAACCACCTAAGAAGGTTGACTGATAAATCTCTTCATACTCACCTCGAATAATAGAACCTCCTACTCTAGTTGCCCAAGTTGTGTTAAACCTAGATTCATTACGGCCTGTACTCAAATACATGGATAGGTTACCATCAAATCGCCAGAAGGAAATATCTTTTCTATCCGCTTCTTCTGTACCAGAAACATTAGATGCTTTTGCAAAAAATCTGAACCCTCTTGTCGGAGTAATTTTACTGTTTCTGCTATCAAATGTATATTGAGAAAATACTGTTGAGAAACTCTTTGGATTTTCGAATACATCGGCTTGGCGTTCCACTGGCAACGAATTGATGTATTCATACACATATCTGTCACTTGGAGATTCATCTTCTTCTTCAAGCTCAATTCTCTGGAAAGTATAACCTAGTTGTAAATCGTGTTTATCACCAATCCATTGTTTTCTTAACACACCTTCTAACAACAATTCGAAATACCTCACTCTATAATATTGATTGCCAAGCTCATCTCGACTGTTTGAAGTTTCGTTACCAGAACCATAAAAGAAGTTTACAGCACTTGGAGTTGGAATTTCTGCATTTATCAATAAATCTGTGTTAGAAAAAACATCAATAAACTCTCCATTATAAGTAATATTAAAGGAGCTTGTTTTGGGAGCTACATTTCCTCTAATTAAGTGCATGCTTTTGTATGGATCTTTACGGAAACCATGCGTAACTACTTTTGCACCACCACCGATAAACACTCCATCGTCTGGATTATAACCAAAAAATGCTGCAGGAGATAGCAAATCATACTTAAACTCTTTGCGGTTGTAAACATTAACTATTTCCTTATTTGAGCGATTGTCTTTGGTTTCGCCAAGTGTATTTAAAACATTATCTCCGGTTTTGGTATCGTAATATCGCACTTGTCTGTAAGGGCCAGCAACATGCGAACTATCGTTGATCACATCATCATCTTCACCTCCAATTATCCTTACCTTAATCCCATTTCTAACATCTCCGGTAATATCAAATATATCTTCACCATCAAATCCGTATAGTCTTACTTCTTTAGTTTCTGATACTTTAAAAGTACGATCATACATTTTGTGTTTACGCTCTCCATCTTTTTTGCGCTTCCAAACCCTTACTCTGGTTTCTTCATCGTTGAGTCTTTCTACCTTAAAATATTCATGCTTATCTGATCCTAACACATTTACCTCTCTAGACATAGATAAGTATAAAGTCTTTGCAGACTCTTGTAGATTATCTCTTCTAGACTTGAGTTTTCTAATAATTTCTTCTCCGTGTAATTCGAATATTTCTTTTGGAAACTTTCTAATAGATTTTTCAATCAACTCGTCGGTAGCAGAATCTTGTATTTTTTTAGCTGCTTCCATCCAGTCTTTTAAGTCGGGTTCTGTAAGAAAAGATCGATCAAAATATCTGGCATTAAAACCAAATCCGGCAGGATCTCTTATATAATCTTTAAAACCTTGGAACTTTCTCATACCCCACTTTCTGGTTCCGACCGTCATTACCAAACCATCTGCGTTAAAAAACGCTTGATCTCGATCTCTAGGAATTGGCTCGTAATACTTATAACCTTTCTTTTTATTTTCATGCTCCCCCCAACGCCACTGATCGTCGTGCCTATCCCAGTCTCCTATCCACATATCAAATATTCTGGAAATAAGTACTTGATCATAATTAATAATATCATCATTGTCTTCTCTGGTGTTTTCTAGTACTTTATCAGTACTTTTCATATCGGGTGGATTTCCAAAATCAGCTTCATCTTCCCAATAATCATCATCAGATCTTTCTTCGAATAAATATAAAGCATCGCCAAAATCGTCTCTGTAAATGCCAAGACGAGGGTCATCTGGTAAGTAAACTAATCTTGGGTTTGTATGATAAACTCCGACTGCATCTGCTAAATCGGCTATTACAAAAGCGCCATATGGATGTGAACCTGAAATTTGATCTGCTACAACATCTGCTGCAATTGTACCTCTAAGCACTACTGGAACTGCTTTTTCGGGATATTTTTCTATCGATCTTAAATTGTATTGTCTTTTGTTTTCAGCTTCAAGTCTGAGCGATTTGGTTTGCATACCTCCTCCTCGCTTTACAATTTTAAGCCCACCGTACTCTTTGCCAATATCAAAAACTGGAATACTATCCATTGGCTGTTTCCACTCTTTACGGTAGTTTTCACCTAGGAAAAACTTCTTTAAATCGCCAGCGGTAAGTTCTTCTGTGGCTACTAAGGAATCTTTGGTTCCAGTAAAACTGATTTCTTTTAGCTCTTCTTTAGTTAAAAGATCAGATTTAGGTTGGTTCAACAACTTTCTTCTATAAAGTACTTTACCCGTGCTTCCATCTTCTTCTGGTGTGTAGAAAGTAAGCCAAACATCTCCATTATCGTAGAAATCTATACGACCAAAGCCTTTTACTCCTGCAGCAAAAGCAGCTTTACCATTCTTATTGATATAATCAATTTTACTTCCTCCTCCACTGATAATTAAGTGTGTACTGTCTTTTGGCAAATACTGTAAACTATGGTCGTGCCCAGAAACATACATTAAATTATCGTGCTGGCTAAAAATATCTTCGAAGGCAGCAATCATCGATTTGTAGCGTGGATGAGGCACATCTTGAATATTTCCCATTACAGTTCTATAGAACACATAAACAGAGCCCAAAACAGGCAAAGGCACATAAAGATTATGCATTAAATCTGTAAGTGGGAATAGATGATTTTTGATTGGTGCATGCCCACCATGCAAACCATTACTCGCTAATGGATGGTGACCTGCTACAATTATCTTCTTCTGATAATTTCTTTTGATTACATCATCTAACTGAATTAGAAACTCATCGTCTGTTCTGGCTTCGCAGCCTGATTCCAAGCCGGGTTTGTCATAAGCGTGTAGCCACCATTGTGTATCAATAAAAACCAGCACAATATCGTCTCCTATAGGATATTCAATCGGACCCGGGCAACCTCCTGTCGGTAAGTATGTTACAGGGTATTTATCTCTATAGCTACTGATAAATTGCTGCTCATTCATTAAACGATGATAACCTGTTGGTCTACCTTGTGCCCAATCGTGATTACCTGGCACGTAAATACCTTCTCCTTCGTAACCATCGAGCAGTTCGAGCTGTGTTAGTAATCGCTCTTCTTCAAGTTCGCGAAAGATCGCGGCACTATCGCTTAAGCCTTGTGGATATAGGTTATCGCCCAAATACAAAAGATGACTTTTAGCCCCTGCACTATCTAATTGCTGCTTAAGCAACTTAAATGTAGGTTCTAAAGGATCTCTTGATGGTGCTCCTGCATCACCAAGTAAAAATACGGTTTCATATATTTTTCCAGTAGGTTTACTTTTAGTCCATTCAGGTTGTTCCGGATTGTAGTAAAGTTTTGGAGCGACACATGCGGATAAAAAAATTACAATAAAATATTTAAAAAAAGCGCGCAAGTAATTTTTACTCATTTTTCTGATAATTAAACAACATAATATTCCCTTTTCCCCCTCTAGCTTCATTTGAAATGTACATATTCCCCTGCTGGTCAAAGGTAATACCTTCTGGTTGTTTTAACTCATCTTTGTCGAGTTCTTCTACTCCTAAAATCTCACCTTCTGGCGAAAGTACTACCAACAATTTGCCAGCGGTGGCAATCATATAAATATGGTTGGTAATTGGGTGAATTGCAATGCCAGAAGGCTGGAAAGAAGTGTTCTTTTTATCGGTAATTTTTCTTAAAACATCAATATCTATCAAAAATCTAGGCTTCGAGTTAAAATCTGTCTTATCTATCTCGAAACTGTAAACTGCTCTTTTCTTTTTTAGATTTACATCGATTCCAGCTTCATCTTTACA
Organism: Thalassovita sp.; assembly: GCA_002729595.1. Taxonomy (GTDB): domain Bacteria; phylum Bacteroidota; class Bacteroidia; order Cytophagales; family Flammeovirgaceae; genus Chondrinema. Next base: position 12,997 of record PBYL01000170.1, read on the forward strand.
AGCAAGTAACAAAGAATTAGTTGCCGGATCGTAACACAAACCTTCTACATTGTTTTTAGACTTGAGCGGTAAATCGCGATGCTTCACATCCATGTCATCAGAAGGGAAATTTTCAATTCTGTATAACCTACCATCACTTCTAATCACATAAGCCACATCTCCTATAATTTCTAGGTCTTCGTAGTCACCGTCATCTGCAAAATCGTATTTTTCAGTTATCTCATCTTTTTTTAAATCATAATAGTAGATTTTTCCCTTCTCATCTTGCACACAGGCAATTACATTTTCTTTGATGTATTGGATACCTGAGATTTCATCTAAATCATCTGGCAGTTTATATTTTTCGTCTGCATCATCTAATCTATATGGAATATCAAAACCTTTCACTTCTGAAACTTTAAATTTTAAACTATCTGAAATTTCGGATTTTTTACTGTCTTCTTCCGCATTAATACATGAAAAATTGATTATTACCAAAATAATAAAGTATTTCAAGCTCTTCGTTACAAACTGCATCTACAATTCTTTTTAGTTTCTAAATTTTATTAGTCATACCAACTGGTGAAAGCTTTATAAAAGTTTGATTAGACAATAAATAAGGTTTTATAAAGCAATTGTATTCTTCTCATTATCACCAACATCTTATATTGCAAAAACTTTGAATAACAACTAATTTAATGTTGTTTTGGTTTTTAATAACATATAATCGACTGACAATCAAGTATAAGTCAGAAAAATACTTTAATTTAGATTAGCTACATTTTTTAATTAAATATTATTACTATGTGCGGCCGGTTTACATTGGTGAAAGAAAAAAAGCAAATAGAAGAAAGGTTTGATGCTAAGTTTGACGGAGACTTGTTTAGAAAAAACTACAATTCTGCTCCAGGTAGTTTTTTACCTGTTATTACAAACGATCAACCTAAATCTATACAGCCTTACCATTGGGGTTTGGTGCCTTCTTGGGCCAAAAATATGCAAATGGCTTTTAAAACCATCAATGCCCGAAAAGAAACCATACAAGAAAAACCAGCCTTTAAGTTTGCCTATGACTACCAGCGTTGTTTGGTTTTAGCAGATGGCTATTACGAATGGAAAATGTACGGCAAAAACAAAGTTCCATACAGAATTACTTTAAAAAACGACTCTTTGTTTGCAATGGCGGGTTTATGGGAAAAGTGGGAACAATCTAATGGCAACACATTACATTCTTTTAGCATAGTAACCATGCCAGCCATTTCTAATATCGCGCATATACACGACAGAATGCCCGTAATTTTATCTCGCATTAACGAGCAAAAATGGTTGGATACTGAAATCTTTGGCAAGCAAATGTATGATGAGTTAGTAGCACCTCCAGCTTCTGACATTAAATTTTATACAGTTTCTCAAAAAGTTAATAAGGCAGATAACAATGCTGCTGAGCTTATAGAGCCGCATGCGCATTCAATACAAGGAAGCCTTTTTTGAAAACCTTTTCTTTTGCATATTTTTTGATTTAGTGAATAATGATTGATTAACAAACATTTACATTCTAATAAATCTATTTTTAACACCAAAAAACAATTGCTATGAAAAGAATTTTTGTAACCGGAGTCCTACTATTCCTATTTAACCTAGTGGCATCAGCACAAATCGAGAATGTAAAGATTGAAAACGCTATTGTATTTGTAAAAAACAAAGACCAAGCTCATAATGTGCAGTTTAAGATTAATAAGGGATGCAGCTTAATTGGTTTTAGTGAAAGATATGTTGTAATAAAAGAAGCCAACGAAGCAAAAATATATGATAGTGGAGGAAAGTACCGAACTAGCATTGAGCTACCAAGTGGTACAAAAGGAGTAAAAGTGAATGAAAGCGAAATCTTAATTAAAGATAGTAGAGGTTTTATAAGCTATTACGATTTTAATGGTAATTACAAGAAGAAAGTAAGAGGCTAATCTGCCTTAAACTACTAATAGAAAGGGTTCGGATGTTAAATCTGAACCCTTTTTTTGTTAAATAAGCATAGTTCCGCCTTTCAATTTTAGCTTTAAATAGATAGATTCAGGCAAACCTTATTCTAACTATGCGAAACTATATTACTAAACACACTCTCAGACTTTTAGTAGTCACTGCCCTATTTTTTAACACCCATTTATTTGCCCAATCACTCGTTGAAACACCAGCAGAAAATGTTGGCATTTCGACAGATAGACTCCAAAGAATTGATGGTTTAATTAACGATTATATCAGTGATAATAAAATACCAGGAGCTGTTGCACTGGTAGCCAGAGAAGGTAAAATTGTATATCACAAAGCGATTGGTAAAAAGCACATTGAAAACAAAGTTGACCTAAAAACGAGTGATATTTTCAGGTTAGCTTCTATGACCAAATGTGTTACAAGTGTGGCACTTATGATGCTTTATGAAGAAGGAAAATTTCTGTTAGATGACCCTGTTTCTCAATACATTCCAGAATTTAAAAATGCTAAAGTGGCTATTTTTTCTAATGATAGTACTTACGAAGTAGTTCCTGCAAATACTCCAGTAACTATTAGGCATATACTCACACATACTTCTGGAATTGGTTACGGTGCATTCTCACCGCGAGCAGCAGTTTTATACACCCCCAAACAAATACCAGATGCTTTTGTAACTGCCGATATCAAGATCGGAGAAAAGATGAAAATATTGGCTCAGCAGCCTCTTTTACATCATCCGGGAGAAAAATGGACTTATGGTTTAAGTACAGATATGGTGGGTTATCTGGTAGAAGTATTAAGTGGAGAGTCTTTATCAGATTTTATGGATAAAAGAATCTTTAAACCACTGGGCATGAGCGATACACAATTCTATTTACCAGATGCTAAAAAAGATAGATTAGTACCAGTTTACGGAGCTATAGAAGACAACAAATTAACTATCAATAATAATGAGACTGAAACTCAGAGTTTCAACTTCCCTATAAAAGGGGCAAAAGCTTACTACTCTGGAGGTAGTGGACTCACTAGCACTGCTGAAGACTATTTTAAGTTTGCCCAGATGTTGCTCAACAGAGGTATTTACAACAACCAAAGAATCTTAAGCCCTTTAACTATCGAATTGATGACTAGTAACCAAATAGGTTCGCTTACTACGAGTCCGGGAAATCCTAATTATTTTGGTTTGGGATTTTCTGTAATATCACAAAAAGGAGCTGCTGAATCTTTAGCTTCTGAGGGGAGATACAATTGGTCTGGCTTTTTTAATACAGTTTACTGGGTAGATCCTAAGGAAGAAATAGTTGCAGTACTTCTCACTCAGGTTGTACCCAGCAAAAGTTATGGCTTATTTGAAAAATTTCAGAATGTCGTGAATCAAGCAGTTATCGAATAAACTGGATAGCTCCGCAGTATTTCATATCCGACTGTATGTTCATTACGCGTTTTTCCTTACCACTCTTGAGAGAAACAGCTGCCGTGCTCGGTGGCTCTTCTCCTAAGTTGTGTGCAAAGAATATCAGAATGTTTTCATTATTGCTTTGGTAGTTCACCTTCACTTTCTTCTTTCTTTTCTTAAGAGAGTAATTTTGAAGTACCCACTGGTCGTTAAATCTTAAAGAAATAACATCTCCGTCTACCTCTTTTCTATCCCAAACTTTAATGGTAACTACACCTTTTCTAATCTTAAATCTGTTTTGCACATTTACATTTCTGCCTTCCAATGGTTCTTCTTTAGGTATTTCTACCTGCTTCGTAACTACTGGCTCAGGTTCTTCGAATACTTCTTCCTGATTTTTTTCTACCACAGAAACTTCATCGATATAGAAATAACTTTGCGGGTCTATATCGTAGTAATAATATCTCTTTTTTATCTGATAATCTCTGATAAAATTACCAAGTGTTAGATATCTATAAGCCTTATCAGCCTTAATTTTAAAACTGATTTTTTGCCAGTCAGTATCATAGAAAATCTCTTCTAGCATAAACTGAGGCTTTTCATTGATTGGCTCATAAACCTTTTGTTCTACAGGTGTTTCTGTTAGAAGCGCGCCGAAACCGTTGGTCCCAATACTGCCAAAAGCAGTATGGCTTCCATTGGTTATGTAAAAAGAAACCTCATAAGTATTACCTATTTGTAATTCTTGATTCAGTCGAACAGA
>PBYL01000171.1 GCA_002729595.1 Thalassovita sp.
CAAAAAATCTTGGAAATGGTTCTTCTCTAAGTGCAACATATTCTTACCTAGATGATCAAGGTTTCCTTCCTGATCTTGATGAAAAAAGAGGTGGTGGAAGTTCTAACTACCAGAAAAAACACAACTTCGGTATTGGTGGACAAACCAAACTTGATAACGGAATTACTTTAAAAGGTAACTTTAACTTTGTAAATTCAGAAATTAGAAAGCCATTAACTAACCCAGCATTTGGTGGTGCAGGTGATGGTTTATTTGCTGCTGTTCTTTTCACTCCAAGATCTATCGATATGATGAACTTGGAATATGAAAACCCATTAGACGGTTCAAATGTTTACTATAGAACTGATGGTGGTATAGAGCATCCACTTTGGAATCTAAACAATAAAGCAGACCTTGAAAATGTTCAACGTTTCTTCTCTAATGTTGAATTAGGTTACGAATTTACAGATTGGTTAAAATTCCAATATAGAATTTCTTTAGACTCTTACTCTCAGTTTAACGAAAGAAAAGTAAACAGAGGTAGTGGAAGAAGTGATAACGACGGTTACTACAACACAATCATTGCTAAAAGTAACTGGACTGACCACGTAGCTAACTTACTATACGACAAAAGATTTGAGAAATTCAGCTTCAATGGTATTGTAGGTGTTAACTACAGAGTAAGAAAATTCGAAAGATCTTATTTATATAGCTCAAACCAATTAGTATATAACATTTTTGCACACGACAAGTTTGTAAGCCAAACTGGTGCTTCAGAAATTGAAGATGTTTATACATTAGGTGTTTACGCAACTGCAACAGTAGGTTATAGCGATTTCCTTTACTTAACTGTTCAAGGTAGAAATGACTGGACATCTACTTTAGAATCTGCTAACAGATCAATCTTATATCCATCTGCTAGTTTATCTTTCCTTCCATTCGAAGCAATTCCAGGTCTAAGAGACAATGGTGTAGTTGATTATGCTAAATTCAGAGTAAGTTATGGTACTTCTGCTGGTTATCCAGATCCATACAGAACAAGATCTGTATTAGGTGCTGCTACAAACCAATTTATCGGTCCTGATGGAACTCAGTTAAACACTAACTCTGTATCTTCAAGATTAGGTAATGCTGATTTAGCTCCTGAGTTACACTCAGAACTTGAGTTTGGTACTGAAGCACAATTCTTTAATGGAAGAGTTGGTCTTGATTTATCTTTATATAGCAAAACATCTAAAGACCTTATCATCGATCTACCTCTAGATCCAGCAACTGGTTACACAGTAACTACTGTAAACGGTGCTGAGGTTAGTAATAAAGGTATCGAGTTAGGTATGAACTTCACTCCAATTAAAACTTCAAGTGGATTTGAGTGGAACATGAACTTAAACTACACTAAAAACGTGAGTAAAGTTGAAAGCATTATCTCAGGTGTAGATCAAGTAATCATCGCTGGTTATACTACTCTTGGTAACGTTGCTAGACCTGGTGAGGCATACGGTGCTATGTTAGGTACAGACTTTAACAGATACGAAACTGGTGAGCTTTTAGTAAATGCACAAGGTTCTTACACCGTAAATAGCGAAAACGTTATTATTGGTAACCCGAACCCAGATTTCCAAGCTAACATGAGTAACACTTTCACTTACAAAGGTTTCTCATTCGGATTCCAGTGGAACTATATCCACGGTGGTGATATCTACTCATCAACTGTAGGTGCATTAATGGCTCGTGGTAATACTGTAGACTCTGACTTTAACAGATTCCAGCCAATCTTATTAAATGGTGTATTAAGTGATGGAACTCCTAACAACATCCAAACTTATGCTGGTGATACTTTCTTCGATGCTTACTTTGGTGCTGATAAAGGTTCTGTATTCGATGCAACTGTTTTAAGATTACGTGAAATTTCATTGGCATATGCATTACCTAAAGGAGTACTTTCTAAAACTCCATTTGGTAGCGCATCTATCACACTTGCTGGTGAAAACTTATTCTATACTGCACCAAACTTCCCTAAAGGTATGAATTATGACCCAGAAGTATTGAGTTTAGGTGTTGGTAACGGTCGTGGTTTCGACTTTAGAACTGCTCCTACAGCAAAAAGATATGGAGTTACTTTAAACGTAACTTTCTAATTTGTCTTCTGGTAGTTTAATCTCATTTTAAAAGAATTATCAATGAAAAATATATATAAAATCTTTGTACTTGGATTGTTTATATGCTTTTCTGCATGTGACGAGCTGGACGAAAACCTTTCAGATCCAGTTGCGGTTTCACCAGAAAGTGTGGATATAAACAGTTTGTATAATATGATACAACTGAATGTTGAGCAGTTACAAAGTGATGTTTGGTGGCACCCTGCTTCTATGTCAAGAATGGTGGCAAACACAAGCTCATTTGCATATTTAGATGCTTCTTCTGCTTCAACTTTTAGTGGTGTATGGCAAGATATCTATGAAGGTTTGTGGCCAGATATCGATCTTTTAGTAGAAATTTCTCAAGAAAGAGGTTTACCAGTTTATGAAGGAACTGCTAAAATTTTGAAAGCTTATACAATGTTTGTATTAGTTGATTTATTTGGTGATGTTCCTTATACTGAAGCAACTCAAGGTGTTGATGTAATTTCTCCGAACCCAGATAGCGGTAGCGAGATATATACTGCAGCAAATGCTCTTTTAGACGAAGCTATCGGATTATTAGCTGCTGCTGATGGTGCTGCTACTCCAACTTACGATAACTTCTACGGTGGTGATGTAGATAGCTGGATTGCTTTAGCAAATACTTTAAAGTTAAAGTCTGCTGTTACTACAAGATTAGTAAATGCTGATGCTTCAAAAACAACTATCAACAGTCTAATTGCTGGTGGTGAACTAATCGATACTCAAGCTGAAGATTTTCAGTTTTCTTACGGAAGTACTAGAGAGAACCCTAACTCCAGACACCCATTATACAATGGCGGTTACGAAACTAGCTCTGGAGACTATATGTCTAACTACTACATGTGGTTATTAAGAGGTGAAAAATTAGACGGTGATGGTAACCCAGTAGTTGACCCAAGAATCAGATATTATTTCTATAGACAAATTGAGAACGCATCTGAGCAAGATGTAACAGTTTATTCTTGTCACTTCTCTTCATATCCAGATCAAGACTCAAAGCCTGATCATTACATTGATGTAGATCCAAGAATGCCATATTGTATAGCTTTTGTTGGTGATGGTTATTTAGGTAGAGATCACTTAAATAGCGAAGGTATTCCTCCAGACGGTGAGTTAAGAACTCTTTACGGATTATATCCTGCAGGTGGTCTTTTCGACGAAAACTCATTTACTTCTCAACAAAACAGTGGTACTTCTGGTGCTAAAGGACAAGGTATCTGGCCAATTATGTTAGCATCTTACGCTGACTTCTTAAGAGCTGAAGCTGCTTTAACTCTTGGTACTAATGATGATGCAAGAGCGCTATTAGAAAGCGGTATGCAAAAATCATTTGATAAAGTAATGGGCTTCTCTGCTTATGATGCAACTACTTTCTCTGGTACAGTAACTATTAGAGGTGAAGAAGTTTCAATCGAAGATGCTTATGTTCCAACTGATGATGATGTTGCTGAGTACATTGCTTATGTATTGGAGCAATATGATGCTGCTTCAGGAACAGATGCTAAACTAGATGTATTAATGAAAGAATACTACATCGCTCTTTGGGGTAACGGTTTAGAAGCTTACAACATGTACAGAAGAACTGGCAAGCCTAGCAACATGGCTCCTGCATTAGAAGCTGGTGCTGGTGATTTCATTCGTTCTTATTTCTACCCTTCTGTTAACGTAGATAGAAATGCGAACATGGTTCAAAAGAGCATTACTGATGCTGTATTCTGGGATAATGGTGTAGATCTTTATTAATCAAGAAACTTATAGAAATGAAATTAAATAAAATATTCATATTTTTAACTGCCCTTGCTTACTTGGTAGGCTGTGCAGATGAAAGTCTAGAGCCAGTACTGACTTACGATAACTCAGGTAAAGGTGCTTATGTTAAGTTAATCAGTGAGTCTGATAAACTGATCAACGTTTTAAACGAAAGCACTATTAACTCTTCAAGTTATAATTATTCTGTAGAGTTTGTTGATGTAGAAAATGGTGACAAAGTAACAGAATATAGAGTAGATCTTACTTATGAGCCAGTTTCAGGTAGCGATATCGCTGTTTCTTCTTTCTTAAGCTATTCTGCTGACCAGTTTACTGTGTCTGAAGATGGTTTAAAAAGTGTTCAAGATATCACTATAACTGCTCCAGAAGTTTTATCAGCTTTAGGTATTTCTGCTGCTGATTTAGCTCCAGGTGATAACTTTGAATTCAAAGGTTATGTAACTCTAGACGATGGTTCAGTATTCGGTTACGACAACTCTTCAGCTGCAGTAAGAGGTGATGCTTTCCAAGCTCACTTTGACTTCGATATTCCTGCTGCTTGTCCTTCTGATCTTGGTGGTACTTTCGAATATACTAGTTCAACTAACTGGTGTGGTGGTACTGCTTCAGGAACAGTTGATATAGTTTCTCAAGGTGGTGGAGTTTATAACTTCTCAGACTGGAGCTTTGGTGCTTACGCTTCTTGTTATGGTGGTGGTACTGCAAGTAGTACTTCGTTAACTTTCACAGATGTTTGTACTGATGTTAGCTTCACTGGTTTCACTGACGTTTACGGTGATACTTGGACTTTCACTTCAACTATTGAAGGTAACGAGTGGTCTATTGACTGGGTTAACACTTACGGTGAAACAGGTTCTGCAGTAATCTATTACACTGGTGGTGCTGATTGGCCAATCGCTCTTACTGAATAAGAAATTAGTATTTCTTTAATAGATAATAAAAAGGGTTTTTCAATTTTTTGATTAACCCTTTTTATTTTATCATCAACTTACCCCATCTGGTTTCTTTATTTATAGAAGAGCCTAACTAGCTAATTTATCCTTACAATCACTTATTGAGATAGCCTGTCTCAAATACATATAGTTTCGATTATAATTAAATATAGTTTGGTGTATGAATGCTTTTTATCAGAATCTTTCTGCTTTAAGGGCTTTAAGAATTTTTATATTAATAGGAGTACTTTCTTTTATTTTAATTGCTAAAGTTTCATCTCAAAATACAGTTGGTGTTTTAACCAATTCAGAATCAGTCTCAGAAGGGTACAATCTATTTTTTCCATTTAATCAGGAAAAAGTTTTTCTAATAGATAATGATGGTCAGTTAATCCATTATTGGAATGATACCAATGATTACATTCCAGGAACGAGTGTATATCTTTTAGAAAATGGAAATTTGGTAAGATCAAAGTCTACAAATACCAAGACCTCAGACCCAATTTATGCACCCGGAGCTGGAGCATTTGTAGATGTTGTAACATGGGAGGGTGAAATATTAAGCAGTTTTTCTTTAAGTACAGAGAATGCAAGATTACATCACGATATTGAGCCAATGCCAAATGGCAATATTCTTTTAGTTATCTGGGAGAAGTTTTCAATAGAAGATGCAGTGGAAGCAGGCCGAGACCCAGATAATTTACCACAAGAATTTATTTTGTCAGAAATGATTTATGAATGGGATCCAGTAGCAGATGAGATTGTATGGGAATGGCACGCTTGGAATCATCTAATTCAAGATAAATACTCTGATAAAGACAACTATGGAAATGTAAGCGTACAAAATGGTAAGATTGACCTTAATTACGATGAGCACGATGGCCATCCAGATTGGTTGCATATTAACTCTATAGACTACAATCCAGTTTTAGATCAAATTGCTGTTTCGGTTCCTTACTTTAATGAGTTCTGGATAATCGATCATAGCACAACTACTGCCCAAGCAAAAACTAGTAATGGTGGTAATGCTGGAAGAGGAGGAGAGATTTTGTATCGTTTTGGAAATGATAAGACCTACCTAAGCGCACCTAATGAGCAGTACCTATACTTTCAGCACGATGTACATTGGCTAGATGAATATGCAGAAGAAGGAGATGAAGAATATGGAAAGATTCTATTGTTCAATAATCAAATGCCAGATACCTCTTCTATAGGTATGTTAGTCACAACTATTGATGGCAATACATTTAACTATCTAGACCCAACTAGCAATCCAGCAGATTTAATTCTGGAAACTTATTCGCATCCTAATAAACCTGCTGAAGCATATTCAGATGGTTTGTCTAATGTGCAACTATTAGAAAATGATAATATCTTAATGTTTTCTGGTAGATACGGTTATGGCTATGAGCTAAATGAGCAGGGTGAAATTGTGTGGGAATATAGAATTCCATTCAGATATGGGCAAACTGTAGCACAGGGAGATACATTGGCTCAGAACGAGAATATTACATTTAAAATGAATAGATATGCTACAGACTATGCTGCTTTCGAGGGAAAAGATTTAACGCCAAAAGGCTTATTAGAAGAGTTAGATTTTGAAGATGATGATGAGGAAGAAGATGTTACTGCCTTAACAGATTCTCAAGAAATTGATGGAATTAACATTTTCCCAAATCCATTTGACAATGTTTTTTATATTGAAACACAAAACCTACAGACAGACTTTGAGCTCTTTAGTATTGATGGAAAACTGGTCTACCAAGGTAGTTTGAAGAAATTTAATACTGAAAAAATTAAAACCACTCAGCTCAAAAAGGGTATCTATATTCTTAAATCTGGCTCAAAAACTATTAAACTTTTAAAGAATTGATATAAATTTTAAAAGAAAAACGAATTAGCTATTGACAATTACAAATATTCATCGTAATATAGCAATATAATAATTAAACGATGGGAGTAACTAGGACAGATCTTTTTACAGAGGAACAAAACACATTAGCACAAATTGCAAAAGCGTTGGCACACCCTGCCCGTATTGCTATTATCCAATATTTATTGGAAGCCAATGCCTGTGTAAATGGAGATTTAGTACAAGAGCTAGGCTTGGCTCAAGCAACCATCTCGCAACATTTAAAAGAGCTTAAAACAATCGGCATTATCCAAGGAACAATTGAAGGTGTTTCAGTAAACTATTGTATCAATCCAGTAAAGTGGAATGAGATAGATGCGATGTTTCAAGCATTCTTTAATAAGTACAAATCTTCATGTAAAGGAGATAGCTGTTGCTAAAAAAATTTGAGTTTATTAATCGTAATATTGCAATAATATAATGACTATGGAAAATTCAGTGGAAATCAAAAAAATGGTAAAAGAGAAGTACAGCAAAATTGCTCTACAAGACAGAGATTACAACTCTTCAACTTGTTGTGGTGCTACAAGCAGCTCAGATGAAGTATATAACATCATGCAAGATGATTATTCAGATCTGCAAGGCTACAAGAAAGAAGGTGATTTAGGGCTAGGTTGTGGTTTGCCAACTCAATTTGCTAAAATCCAAAAAGGAGATACTGTTATCGATTTGGGTTCAGGTGCTGGAAACGATTGCTTTGTGGCCAGATACGAAGCAGGAGAAACTGGTAAAATAATAGGTATAGACTTTACCGAAGCCATGATCAATAAAGCACGTCTAAATGCAGAAAAACTTGGCTACAACAATGTAGAGTTCCGTTTTGGAGATATCGAAGAAATGCCTGTAAATAATGATGTAGCAGATGTTGTTGTGAGCAATTGCGTGCTTAATCTTGTACCAGACAAGAAACAAGTGGTTTCTGAAATTTTTAGAGTTTTAAAACCAGGTGGCCACTTTAGTATATCAGATATCGTGCTTTCAGGTGATTTGCCAGAAGAATTACGACAAGATGCTGAGATGTATGCTGGCTGTGTTTCTGGTGCCATTCAAAAAGAGACTTACCTTTCTTATATTGAGCAAGCTGGATTTGAAAACATTACTATCCAAAAAGAAAAAGTAATTTTAATTCCAGACGATATTCTTTCTAAATATTTAAATGAGAAGGGAGTTGCCGAGTTCAAAAATGGTGATTTTGGCATATTCAGCATTACAGTTTTTGCTTCTAAACCCGGTGGCGAAAAGTTAAAAATGATAGATAGTGAAAGTATCCCAACAGACAAGAATGCTTGCTGCGAGCCAGGTTCTGGATGTTGCTAATTTCAATTATCTTGATGAATATATAAGTGCCAGACATATGTTTGGCACTTTTGCTTTATAGGAAAGTCTAAAAAATTATTATGAATTTGTATTTTGGCTTTGTTTAGCTAATTTTCAATATCAAAATTTGTAGGGCATATTAACGATAAATTGTATCAAATTTAAATTCGAATCATGAAGAATATTCTTTCATTTTTAAGTGCACTACAAGAAAATAATAATAAAGAGTGGATGGATGCCAACAAGCCTGAGTATCAGGCTGCCAGAAAAACATTCATGAGCTTTGTTACTGAACTCATCCAAAAAACAGCTGCTTTCGATCCCACAATTACTGGTTTATTAGCTAAAGACTGTGTTTTCAGAATTAACAGAGATATACGCTTTAGCAATGATAAAAGACCTTATAAAACCAATATGGGGGCTTTTATAGCGAGTGGAGGCAAAAAAACAAAAGGCGCTGGCTATTATATTCATCTTCAGCCAGAAAACTGTTTTATAGGTGGTGGTATTTATATGCCTGCTGCACCAGAATTGGCAAAAATCCGTCAGGAGATAGATTACAATGCGCCGAGTTTGATTGAAATTTTATCAGAAGATAAGTTTAAAAATACTTTTGGTGAAATGGATGGTGATAAATTAAAAACGGCTCCTAAGGGCTATCCGAAAGATCATCCGCATATAGAATTGCTTAGGCTAAAAAGCTTCACTGTATTTACAAAAGTGCCAGAATCTGAGGTAACACAAGAGGCTTTTTTAGATAATGTTGCAGCTAAATTTAAAGTAATGTATCCTTTTAATAACTTCTTGAATACGGCAGTAGCAGAAGTCGAAGAATAATTATAACAAGCTATTTATAACCTAAAGGATGTTTAAAGATGAAATATCAATTCACTTTAACTCCTTTCATTTTTTACTTATATGAAATATACAGTAGCAGATGGTTTTCCATATTATATAGAATTAGTAGGAGACAAAGATTATAATGAGTTATTTCTTGCAGATGAGAGTCTGCAAATTTTCAAATCTTTAAGCGAAGAAAAATCCACTTTTCGCTATGCACCTGGCAAGTGGAGTATTAAGCAAATAATTGGTCATATGACTGATCATGAGCGAATTATGATTTACAGAATCCTACGTTTTAGCAGGAATGATAAAACAGATTTACCTGGCTACGAACAAGATTTTTATGTAGATAATAGCCGGTTCGATGAGCTCAGTTTAGATGATGTATTGACTGATTTTGAAAATGTGAGAAACGCTTCAAAAAGCTTTATTAAAACATTATCTGCTGAGCAACTGGCTTTAATCGGGAAGGCTTGGAAATACCAGCTTACAGTTGAGGAAATGTTAAAAGCCACAATTGGCCATGAGCTGCATCACATGAAAGTACTTAAAGAAAAGTATTTGGCTTGATAAAAACTTGTTACTGAGTTTAGTTTTGTAAGAATAAAAAATAAGCTACACTAAAAATTAGTGTAGCTTAATCACATATTAACCTCAAAATTAAATTATTCTATGACAAAAATTCCTCTTCTACATTTGTAATTCTTCTAGCAGTAGGATCCCATTCTATGCGTTTACCCAATTTGTAAGAAAGGGTAGCCATGTGAGCAGAAATTGCTTCTTCGAATCCTTCTTCTATACCGCAACTTACAGGAGTTCCATTTCTAATTGCACTTAGCCATTCTCTAATATGTAAGTGAGTAGAGTCTACTCTTTTACCATCTCTGTAAGTGTACAGCAAACCTTTATTTGCAAAGTATTTTGCAGTAGCAGATGTAACACCGTCAACTCCTTTTACACTTGGATCATAAGAGTACAAAGGCACATCTGTA
>PBYL01000172.1 GCA_002729595.1 Thalassovita sp.
AAAAGTATCGATTACAGAAAAGTCTACATTGGCAGGTAAAATGTCTTCACCGATACCTTCAGTTAAGTATGGGTAAATTTCTTTTTCATCAAATACACCTGTTTCTTTATATTTCTTAAACACAGAACCGTATGTATCTATACCTATAGTAACTATATCTGGATTTTGCTCTTTTAAATATTTTGCAACCCCACACATAGAACCTCCAGTACCTACACCAGCAGCGTAATGAGTGATCTTACCTTCAGTTTGCTCCCAAATTTCTGGACCGGTAGTTTCGTAATGCGCCTGAGCATTAGAAGTATTATCGTATTGGTTCGGGTAAAAACTGTTAGGAATATCTTTGTTGAGCTTCTTGGCAATTGAATAATAAGACCTTGGGTCTTCTGGTGGCACGTTGGTTGGGCAAACAATCACCTCAGCACCAACAGCTCTTAGTATATTTATTTTTTCTTGAGATTGTTTGTCTGATACAGTGAAGATACACTTATATCCTTTTGCAATTGCAGCTAATGCCAGACCCATTCCAGTGTTTCCTGAGGTTCCTTCTATAATTGTTCCGCCAGGTTTCAAAATACCGTTTTTCTCAGCGTCTTCAACCATTTTAAGAGCCATACGGTCTTTCATTGAGTTGCCTGGGTTGAAATATTCAACCTTCACTAGAATTGTAGCATCAATTCCTTTATTTACAGAATTTAGTTTAACCATTGGCGTGTTACCAATCGCTTCAATGATTGAATTATAATAACTCATTTATCAGTTTTTTGAAATCTTAATTTATCGGTTTTGTCTTTAGCTGTATTTGCTATTTGCAAAGGTGATGGATGTTTCAAGTTTTGCAAATTTATTCAATAATTATAGGCAGAACACAAATCATTCTGAGAAAAGTAAAATATTAATTCAGCAATTTTTATTACATGCGTTCATTTTTAAGCTTTAAGTTTACAAAACAGAGTTAACAAGTGTTAGTGTAAATAGATAAAATGGTGTAAGATTTAACTCTTAATTTTTTGATTATTAGCTTTAAAATAATTGAACTTTTCGCGCTAATTATTTTTTAAGGGCTTAATTAAATCGTAATACAATTTTGTTACTTATATTTGTTAAGCTATTCTATAATCTTAATATTTTTAAACTTTAACTGCAATTTGAGTAACAATGAGATGATTATTGCAGTATAATAAACATGTAAGGGTGAAGCTGTTTATACTTTGTTTCACATATCTTATATGGTTCTTTCATATACATAAACTAATCCTAATTCAAACCATTCACTTATGGCAACAGAACAAATACGATATTCAAAAGAAGAGTTAAAAGAGTTTGAGGAGCTGTTGAAAGAAAAGATAGATAAGACGAAAACAGAACTCAAACACCTTAAAGATTCAATTACGCGTTCAGCCAGTGGGTATGATTCTAATCACTATGGTGTTAAAACACTCGAAGATGGAGCAGATGCATTGGAAAAAGAACAGCTGAACCAGCTAGCAGCTAGAACGCTTAAGTATTTAAAACAGCTCGAAAACGCACTAATCAGAATTAAGAATGGTACATATGGTATTTGCATAGATACTGGTAAATTGATTAGTAAAGATAGACTTAGAGCTGTACCTCACACGCAACACTCGATAGAAGCCAAGTTAAACAGGCAATAACCAAAAATTTATTTTAATTGAAAAAAGGTTTACATATTGTGTGTAAACCTTTTCTATATTTGGGCAAAATTGAAGATTTAGCATATTATGGATTTTTTACCCAGACATATAGAAGCATTAATATTTTGTTCAAGCTCACCTCTTAAAGTTTCTGAAATTCAGGCTTGCCTTTCAGAAATGTTTGATGCGGAAGTTCCTGAAAAAGATGTAACAGATGCCATTGATGTTTTGGTAGAAAGATATATGTCTGATGATTTTTCAATAGAAATTATCAAAGCAGCAGGTGGTTATCAGTTTATGTCTAAGCCTGCATATCAAGCAAGTATTGGTATATTGCTAAAGCAAAAATCTAAAAAGAGGTTGTCTACCTCAGCCTTAGAAACCCTCTCAATTGTCGCTTACAAACAGCCTGTAACAAAGTCGCAGCTCGAACAAATTAGAGGTGTAAACTGCGATTATGCTGTAAAGAAACTCTTAGAAAAAGAATTACTGGTTATTAAAGGTAAATCTGACGGCATCGGTAAACCAGTGCTTTATGGTACTTCAGAAAAATTTCTAGAGTATTTTGGTATTAATGATTTGAGTGAGCTACCAATGCCTAAAGACTTTGCTGAAGAAGAACACGAAATTGGAGACAAAACAGACGAAGATTAATTAGTCTTATTGATATACTGTTATATCATTAGGGACAAATACAGTATCTCCTGCAACCGCATTACTCAATATAATTTTGCCTTCGGTAAACTTCTCTTTTACCATTAATTCGGATTTAATAAACTCTTGCGCTCCATTTTCCAAATAGTAAAAGTGGTAGTTGTTATAGTTTGTCATAATATCGAAAGTATTCTCTCTCAAATAAGAATAAGGCGATCGATTAGACTGAATAATAAAGAAATTACTATCTCTTAAATAAGTCTTGTATTGGCTTATTTTATTTGGAATAGAAGGCAGAATGGTGTTTTCTATTTCCAGATTAATAAGCAAAACTTTAGGTTCTGGCATATTCGGGTCAGGAGTAATTTTTCCATCAATTTCAGAAACATACTGAGCAATAGCGTATTTACAATTCAGAAAAGCTTCTTTTTCTTCGGCATTAAGGTGTATTTGCTTACTTTCTGTTGTAGTTTGCCTACCAGCCTGAGTAAATCCATTAAAACCGATGTAAGTGCTACTTAATGGTTGTTTAGTCCATTCTTGTAGGTTAGAAATAGCTTCTTCAGGAGAGTTTGCTTTTAGTTTGGTGCAAAGCGCCTCGTAAAACATAGATTTCATTAATACATTTCGCGCATAGTTATCAGCACTAGAACCAGCTCCATTATAAGCTGCTACACCAGTGTGTTGTTGAGTGTTAGTATATCCTTTTTCAAGAATTAAAAAATGATGTACAAACTCAATCATCGATTTTTGTGAAAAGAATCTATGCTCACCATTTTGATCGAAATACAGGAGTTTTCTAAATACTTCTCTGTTAGGAGAATAATTTAATACATACTTGGCAGATGGCTTATATAGCTGGCACATTCCCGTACTCAGGTTGTTGTCACCTTTAATATCTCTCATATAAGTTTCGTGAGAGAGAAGAGCCATTATTGTATACATAGAGGGGCATTTTTGCTCTCCATATAAACTCTTCATCTTTTTGTTTACCAGCATTATTTCATATAATAAGTTTACATTTGGCAGCCAGCAAACAGGTTTACTTACAAATGGAGAGTTTTCAATCAGTTTAAAGTCTGATGTACTCTGGGTAAGTTTTATTAAACTGTGAGGTAATCTTTCTTGCTCATCCAAGTTTACGACCTTTTCAGAATTTTCCCAGTCGTATATTTGAATGATTAATTGCTTTTTTTGTTCAGTATTAAATTCATCATAGTTTCTAATTTGAAAAGCCAAGTTTTCGGCTTTGTTCATAGAAACTTTAGATTTAGTCTCTGATTTACTAAATAAACTAAATAATATTATTAGTAAAGGAGTTAAGTATAACACCATTATTTTTTGCCATTTAATTCACATTTTACCGTAAGTAGGTGGTGGTATAAGATTGGAATTGTGTTGTTAGGCATAAATAATAGGATAAATATAATAATTTTTTTGACTAGTCAAATAATAATTGATGGCGCCGCTCATATTTGAAGAATTACATATAGAATATATCACCCCATTTGATATGGATGACATGCTGGCAGAGGGTTGGAGACATTTCGGAACATACTTCTTTAGATATAATATGAATATCTATAAAGGTCAGCTTTGTAATGTAATTCCGCTAAGGGTCGATCTTGAAGGATTTGACTTTACTAAAAGCCAGAAAAAAATATTAAGACGTAACAGTAATTTCACTTCTAAAATCCAGCCGATAAAAATTACAGAAGAACAAAAAATACTCTTCGAACACCACAAAGAAAAATTTACAGAGGGAGTGCCAGGTTCATTGAACGATTTTTTATCTCATAGCCCCGATAGTGTACCAGGTAAGGCAAATGAGCTGCTTGTTTACGATGGCGATAAATTAATTGCAGTGAGTTATTTTGATATTGCGAGAAGCTCTATTTCTAGCATTTACGGTATGTTCGATTTGGATTATCACAAGCATAGCCTTGGTATTTATACCATGCTTTTAGAAATAGAATTCGCTAAAAGTATGGGCTTAAAATACTACTATCACGGTTATTGTTACGATGTCTCATCTTTTTACGATTACAAAAAAAGATTTAACTCTATGGAGTATTTCGACTGGCAAGATCACTGGCACACTTACCTACCAAAATAATGGTTGTTAAAATTGTATTATTCTATAAATAACTATCAACTTTCTATTAGAAATTTTGATAAAAATTATAATATTTCTAGATTAATCTAGTATAGAATATACATTATTCCTTAACCAAAACAACTATTACCAATGAATACTAAGCTAGCAGGGCTACTATGTCTCTGCATTTTTTGCTGTGTTCCTATTTTTGCAAGGGACATCTCTAAAATATCTTCTAAAAATGGAGTTGTAATTTTAAAATCTGGAGAGAAGTACACTGGAGAATTGTACTTTTTTTATAAATCTGATCTAATTCAGATTAAACTTAAAGACAACCAGAGTAAAGCGTTCACTGCTCATCAGGTAGCCAAGTTCAGGTTCTACGATGAGAATTTTAACACCGACAGAGTATTTATTTCAATCGACTCAAAAACATCAGGGCTAGAGAGCAAAATAAAACCCGGTTTTTATGAACTGATAAGTTGGGGAGAAGTTGAAGTAATCGGCAAACTCAAGTTTGAAGATAACTCTGCCATAGATTATTACAAAAACCCTAGATTGGCTTCGAACAAAGCGTATGTACCCAAATTAATCTCTTACGATTACTTTGTGTATTATGCCAATCAAATTCAAACCTTAAGTGAATTTAAAAAGGAGTTTTTCTCGACAATTATTAAAGAGTTTTCTGAGGTTGATCAATTTATTAAAGATGAAAATCTCAACCTAAATGATATTTATGCTCAACTCAAATTTATTGCCTTTTTTAATAAGCATATGATGCCAATAAACTACGACATGAAAGATTTCGCAGAGTAATAAATTTTCTTATGAGATAATTTCAATACCTGAAAAGCCGGAAACAGTATGTTAGTTTTCGGTTTTTTTTATACCGCATGTTTCATTTCTACCTTCACTTCTTGCTGAATTAAATTCTTTCTAACCGCAGGCATATAGGTTATTTGGCGAGGTACGTACAATGGAGGTTTCCCTTTAAATAACTCTCGCTTCTTTTCAGATAAAATTCTACCATTACTGTCGCAATGGTATTCGATTTTCCACCAGATTGAGGTGTCGAATTCTTCACCTTCTGTAAAAAGTTTTAGAGATGTAAGTGGATCATAGTAATGTTTTTCTTCTAAGATCATGAATTAGCGTTTTCTAGAAATGGAACAACATTTAAAAAATTTGTTCAATTGGATTCTTAGTAGAGAAAAAGTTTGTCTCAAAAAGTAATGATAATTAGAAATTTGATAGTTTGAGAAGACATGTTAAGTAAATATAGTTATTAACATATTCACATGAAATAAAAATTGTGAATAAATGTAAATACATATAATATTTTTTATTTTTCAGCACAAACACAATAAATTATTTTACTTAATTGCTCATATGCTAAATCATCCATATTTGTTATTAAAACTTCATGTTTGGTTTTAAATTGCTGATAATCAAGTAATTGTATTTTTATTTAATTTTTTTCTGTATTCTTTGGGGGTTAAGACTTTCGAGACTGTCTTTAAGGTAAATTTTATACAATGCAGTAAAACTTCTTTCTTTTATGGATAAAGATGTACTT
Source organism: Thalassovita sp. (assembly GCA_002729595.1). Classification (GTDB taxonomy): domain Bacteria; phylum Bacteroidota; class Bacteroidia; order Cytophagales; family Flammeovirgaceae; genus Chondrinema. Next base: position 5,984 of record PBYL01000172.1, read on the forward strand.
ATAGGCAAATACCTGAAAGGCGAATTGCTTAACCAAGAGCAAGAAGAGTTTGATAATTGGCTAGCTGCATCAGAATATAATCAAACATATTTTGAAGAATGTAAGCTGATTTGGGATAAATCTGAGATGCTCTATAAAGATGTAAAGTTTGATGAAAATGCTGCTTGGGATAGATTTAAAACTCACAAATCGCTTACATTCAGTAAAGGTGAAAGTACTTTTACTATAGGCAAAATCTGGAAATTTGCGGCTGTATTCGTGTTTTTGTTAGCAACAGGTTACTACTTCTATTACTCAACCAATGTAAAATGGATAGAGGTTAAAGCTGGCAATTCTAAGCTTGCAGAAATTAAATTACCAGATGGCTCAACAGTATGGCTAAATAAAAATAGCCAACTTCGCTACCCAGAAAAATTTGATGCAGACAGCAGAATAGTTGAGTTAAATGGAGAAGCATATTTTGATGTAGAGAAGAATCCTGCAAAGCCATTTCAGGTAAAACAAAACCAAGCGCTAGTAAAAGTATTGGGTACTTCTTTCGATGTTAAATCTTACGATTCTTTAGATCGGGTTTACCTTACTGTTTATTCTGGGAAAGTGGCTTTTAGCGGAATCGCAAATCCTTCAAATTATGAATTGGTAACAAAGGGTAAAACAGCTTTTCTAGATAAAAAGAATGGAAGTATAGTGTTAAGCAATACTGATGATGAAAATATATCTTCATGGAAAACGGGTCGCTTGGTATTTAATGGAACCAGTTTATCTGAAGTGGTTAAGATTTTATCTGCCCATTTTAATGAAGAGATAATAGTGAACGAAACGATTAAAGATTGTCGGATTCAGGCAGTTTTCGATAATCAACCTTTATCTGAAGTATTAGAAGAAATTCAAATATTATTAGATGCCACAATTGAAAAAACAAATCATACTACTACCATTCAAGGAACAGGTTGCTAATTTTATTAATCTGTTTTAGCTAATGTCAAATTAAATAATCGCCTTAGTTTAAAATGAAAAAAAATCTATTCTGGGTTTTCAGTACTTTACTGTTAACTGGTTTACCACTATGCATTTTTGCACAAAAACCTGCTGATAAAATTATTACACTCAGCCATTCGGAAGGAAAGCTTAAAGATATTTTGGAGGAGATTAGTGCCCAAACTCAAATACAGTTTACCTATAATCTCGAAGTAGTTGATCCTGAAAAAAACATTTCGCTTTCAACCAAAACCAATACAGCAAAAGGATTTTTAGAAGAAATCTTCACAAATAATGATGTAGAACTGGTGTACATGAAGAATAAAGTCATTATTAAAAAAAAAGAAAACCTGATTAAGTATACCATTAATGGTTATGTAAAAGATGCAGAAACGGGTGAAGATTTAATTGGAGCTAGTTTGTTGGTGAAGAATCTTAAAACTGGAGATTTTTCTGGTGTGGTTTCTAACCTATATGGTTTTTATGCGATTCAACTTCCGAAAGGCAAGTATCAATTAACCTATGCTTATTTAGGTTATCAAACTCAAGAAATACAGATTGATCTTACGGCCGATGTGCAACATAATATTGATTTGCTATTAGCCGATACGCAACTTTCAGAAGTAGTGATTGAAGCGGATGAAGACCCAGAGATCAATATAAATGAGGTTGCATTGGGCACAGAAAATCTCAATATTGATGTGGTAAAAGAAGTAGCAGCTTTGGCAGGTGAGGTAGATGTTATAAAAACTTTACAGATGTTACCCGGAATTGTAAATCAGGGCGAAGGGTCTACAAACTTTTTTGTGCGAGGAGGTGGAGCAGATCAAAATATGATTTTGTTGGATGAAGCCCCAGTTTATAATGCTTCTCACCTTATGGGTTTCTTTTCGGTGTTTAATGCAGATGCAATTAAAGATGTGCAGTTTTATAGAAGTGGTTTTCCGTCAGAGTATGGAGGCAGGCTTTCTTCGCTGTTAGATATTCGAATGAAGGAAGGGAATAATCAGAAACTTGGTGTTTCAGGAGGAATAGGAACTTTAGCAAGCCGATTAACCATAGAAAGTCCGATAAAAAAAGATAAAAGCTCATTTATACTTTCTGCTCGCAGAACATATGCCGATATGTTTTTGAGACTTTCAGCAGATGAATATACCCGACAGACTTCCATCTATTTTTATGATTTTAATGCCAAAGCCAATTTTAAAATCAATGATAAAAACCGCTTATATTTTTCTAGTTACTTCGGCAAAGATTTAAATAAAGTACGAGCGCTTCAATATGTAATAGATTGGAGTAATACTACTGCGACTTTGCGGTGGAATCATCTTTTTAATGAAAGACTTTTCTCCAACACTACTTTATTATATAGTAACTACAATTACCTTATCGATCTTTCTAAGAGCGATAATCCATTTAACTGGCAATCTTCTATTCGAGATTACACTGTAAAATCCGATTTCGACTTTTATGCGAATGAGAACAATCTGGTAAAGTTTGGATTTACTTCTACTTTACATCGGTTTGAGCCGGGAATGTCGCCTTCAATTCCAGAGAAGTCAGTGCCTGCAACAAATGCTTTAGAGCACGCGGTTTATCTATCTAATGAGCAAAAAATAACAAATAAACTCTCGCTTAACTATGGGCTGAGGTTATCAGCTTTCCAATTAATGGGAGCCACGACTCTTTTTACATTTGATGCAGATAATAATGTAGAGAGTGAAGAAGAAATAGCAAAAGGCGAAGTGTATAAAACCTATTTTGGTTTTGAGCCACGTATTACTGCCAGATATAAAATAAATGAGAAAAGTTCTGTAAAAGCGAACTACAGCAGAACATACCAATATATGCAAATGCTGTCTAATTCTACATTGGCTTTTAATGTATTTGATGTTTGGTTGCCTACCAGTAAAAACATTAAACCTCAGTATGCTGACATGCTATCAATAGGCTATTTCAAAAACTTGAAAGACAATGCTTTTGAGTTTTCAGCAGAAGTGTACTATAAAAAAATGTATCATCAACTTGATTATGTAGACCATGCTCAATTGATTATGAATCGCTATTTAGAAGCATCCATATTAAAAGGCGAGGCGAGAGCTTACGGATTAGAATTAACTTTAAGAAAGAAAAAAGGAAACTTTACTGGTTGGATAAGTTATACGCTGTCTAAGGCAGAACGGAAAATTAATGGAATTAATAGCGGAGTTTATTATCCGGCAGCTTACGATCAACCACATAGTTTTTCTGCTGTTGGCACTTTAAAATTGAGTAACAGATGGACGCTTTCTACAAATTGGGTTTATTCTACAGGTAGACCGGTGACTTTACCCACAGAGATTTTCCAATATGAGGAATACAAAGTGCCAGTTTACAATGCACGCTATAATTCCAGATTGCCAGATTATCACCGATTAGATGTATCAGCTACATTACATGCCAAGCCCAAACCAAATAGGAAAAATGAAGGCAGTTGGGTGTTTTCAGTTTACAATGCATATGCTCGCAAAAATGCCCTAACTGTTTTTGTTGGTCCTGAAATGGCAGACTTAGATGCTATCTCAAATCCTGATGTTACGGCTTTCCAAAAGCTGTATTTATATAGCATTTTCCCAAGTGTAACCTACAATTTCAAATTCTAATCAACCTGAAAAAATTGAGAGATGAATAATACATCATTTATTATAAAAGCATTTTTAGCAATTATAATTATTGCGCTAACTGCTTGTGTAGAACAGATTGAATGGGAGGAAGCGCTAACTCATTCAGAAACATTGGTTGTAGAAGGTTATGTGAGTAGTGAGATAAAACAGCAAGAAGTAAAACTAAGCAGTACACAAACTGTAATTACTTCTGGTTCACCTACAGGAGTTTCGAATGCTATTGTAACCGTATCAGTTGGAGATAGCATTTATCAATATATAGAAACAGAAACTGGAGTCTATCTATCAGAAAAAGAATTTGCAGGAAAGCCGGGAGAGATCTGTCATTTAGAAATTCAATATAAAGGAGAGTTATTTGAAGCAGATGCTGAAATGGTGGCAGCTAATAGTATTAAACCAGTAAAAGTATCTCACAACGAATACAGAGAGATTTTCTATGATTATATATTGCCTAGTAATTTTGGTGTAGATGCTCCACTGAAAATATCTGTTCATGCTGAAGTACCAGAAGGCTGGCAAAATAACTATCCGGCAGATACAGATTTTGGTACTTTCTGGGGTAATAGAATTGGTGAAGCATATCAAAACAAAGACACCACTTATTATTTGCATCCAACATTGGAGCCTGCAGCCATTTTTGCCTATAGCGAACACGAAATGGGAGCTTATCCACTGGGAACAGAAATTATCCAAGTTTATAGATCTATAGCGCCTGAACATTATCAGTTTATCAGAGCAGTACTTTCAGAAACTGAATGGCGAGGTATAGGTCCATTTGGCTACATTCCCGCTGATGTTAAAGGAAATATAAGTAATGGAGCCAGAGGTTACTTTTACGCTACAGAAGTTAAAATACACAGGCAAGTAATAAGTGGAGAAACAGAATAAATTATAAAGTACCCAAGCTTGCTTCTAAGATTTCGCCCATGTTTTTACAGTTTAAAAATTTGGGCGAATTATAATGTAGGTATAAATCCTTTTTTAAGACTGCAATATTTTCAGCAGAAGAAATCGTATCGGCTTTCATTGTTTCTAAAAGCTCTTTCACTCTTTCTTTAGAAGCTTTCATTCTATTGGCAATAAGCGACCTTTCTTCTATTTGATATTGCTTTACTGTTTCAGGAGTAATAGATTCTATACCTAGTTGAATAATCGCATTGTTCTGTTTAAAATATTGAGGCATATAAATAGACTTTCGGCCTTCGTAAGATTGTTGGTCGAAATCTATTGCTCTTATTCTGTAACTGGTTTCTTCGAAATCGGGAGTTAAAACAATTACAAAATTGCTAGAATGCATATCGCCAAGTAAGCGTACAAAGCAGCGTTCATTAAATTTTACAAACTCTTTTCCGATTCGGGTTTTATTCAGTTTGTTATCTCCCAAATAATCTCGAATAAACTGATCGCCAGGAACACCGGCAATGTGTTCTTCAATTAGAGTTTGTTGATGAACCAAGTAACTTACCGCATTTGGAGAGAGTATATCTTCCAACTCAAGGCCATAAACCCGAGAGGCATCTGCATTTTTAATATAGAAGTAGTCGAAGTTATCATTTATCTTATTGACTACTCTTACTCTAAAAGGTTGGGTATTTCCATAGGTACACAAATCTACTCGATCTATGTATAAGTGTTTCATTACAGAAATATTTCCGCTGGCTTTTAATATCGCATAGATTTGCTTGAGGCTTTCGTAAATAGATGGCATGTCGCTTTGCGAAAAGAAAACTGTTTTCCACAAGGTATCTTCTCCATTAAAATCATAGAGTGGAATTTCATTTTCATACCTCAGTAAATCGCTATAATGTATTGGAATATCTATGTAGCGATTGTGATTTTTGAGAAAGTTGCACAAACCCTTTCCAATTAAAAAGGGGATTTTTTTCTTTTTGATAATAGCCATAATTTCAACTATTCAGAACTATGGCACCCAGTCGGTTTGTCAACGGGGTATCCATCTCACAAATCCTATAATTGATGTACACTAAATTTTTCTGGAAATTTAGGAGTTTTCTGGCTATAAAACTCATTAATAACTTGCATATCTTTCTTGATATCGCCAGTTGTTTCTAAAATCCCACCAATCCCAGCAATTTTTTGAGAGTAATCTAAATAGCCAAAAGCAATGGGTACACCAGCTTCTTCTGCAATTCTGTAGAAGCCCAATTTCCATTTTGAAGCTTTTTGTCTAGTCCCTTCAGGAGTTACCAGAATCACAAGATCGTCGTGAATTTTAAAAAGCTCAGCCATTACATGTACCATGCTCCTTTTTTTAAGACCAGCTTGTTTGGGTTTACGGTCTATCGGAATGGCACCAAGTGGTTTCATAAATAAACTTAACGGAAATTGAACCCACTCTTTTTTAATAGTGAATTTTAGGGGAATGCCCATAATAAAAAATGCCCCACGTGCAAAAATTAAATCCCAGTTACTCGTGTGAGGGGCGGCAATCATTACAAATTGTTTTACCTCCCTTGGGACCCTGTTGTCTACTTTCCAGCCTGTAATGCGGAAAACAAGTTTGCTTAAAAGTTTCATTACCATGGGGCAAAAATAGCCAATAAAAAATTATTGACTATCTATAATTTGATATAAACTATCGGCAGTACTTTCGGGTAATACAGCTTCTATTCGTACAGTAGCCAAACCATCATTTATATAATCTAAAGTTTCTGCTCCAGTTCTCGAAAGATCGATAATTCTCCCTTCTGCAAAAGGACCTCTATCGTTTATTCTTACTGTAACTTGCTTATTGTTTTTAAGATTGGTTACTAATACTTCCGTACCGAAAGGCAAATATCTGTGGGCAGCAGTTAGACTGTCTTGTCTAAAAATCTCTCCACTGGCAGTGGTATTTCCATCAAATTTGTCGGCATAATAGGATGCAATGCCTTCTTGCTCAAAAGTTTTATTCTCTAATTCTTCTGCTTCGGGGCTTACATCTTCTGAATCAAAAAGTTCATCGAGGCTACAAGATTGAAATAAAACAATGATAAGGAAGAGATAGACCGCTTTTAGTTGGTTTTTCATAGAATTTGTTTGGTTATAATTGTTTTTTATTAAAGTAAACTATTAAGAAATTATCTGGTTTTGAACGGATAACTATTTGATATCATTTGAAAACTACTTAATTTTGCAAAGCATATTTGAAGGTATTAGGAATTAGGGAGCCACGCTCCCTAATTTTTTTTATCATAAGTAAGGTAAGAGATGGATTTAGAAGAAAAAATTGCAAAAATAGCAGAAGATAACCTTCTCGATGATTCTTTGTTTCTAGTAGAGGTTAGCATAAGTGCTGGAAGCGTGCCTAAAGTTGAAGTTTTAATAGACGGAGATAAAGGTGTGGATATTTCTGTGTGTGCGAAATTAAGTCGCAAAATTGGTGAAGTGGTTGAAGAAACAGAAATGATAGAAGGAGCTTATAATCTTGAGGTTTCATCTCCAGGAGTAGGGCAGCCACTTAAGTTACTTCGTCAGTATAAAGCAAATATTGGAAGAGAACTTAAGATTTTACTAGAAGATGGTGGCGAGGTAAATGGCAAGTTGAAAGAAGTTGGAGAAAATGATATATTGCTGGAAATTGAAACCAGAGTAAAGAAACACAAGAAGGAAATAGAAGAAAAAAGACTAGTTTTTAGTGATATAAAACAAGCTAAAGTTCAGGTTTCTTTTAAATAGGAAACTGGAATTGAAATTTACAGATATTCATACAATAGACAAACCAATTTTTTATGGATAGTTCGGTTTTAATTAACACATTTGCGGATTTTGCTAAGTTAAAGAATATAGATCGTCCAACGATGATTCGTATTCTGGAAGATGTGTTCCGTACCATGGTTAGGAAAAAATTTAACACTGACCAGAATTTTGATGTTATTATTAACGTAGATAAAGGTGACCTTGAAATCTGGCGCTATCGCGAGATCGTAGAAGACGACGCTGAAGTGGAAGACGAAAACCTAACCATTAGACTTTCTGAAGCAAAGAAGATCGAAGAAGACTTTGAAGTAGGAGAAGAAGTTGCTGAAGAAGTTAAAATTATAGATTTCGGTAGAAGGTTGGTGCAAACAGCCAGACAAACGCTAATTCAAAAAGTAAAAGATCTGGAGAAAGATATCCTTTTCCAGAAATACAAAGATTTAGTTGGTGATATGATTACCTGTGAGGTATATCAAACACTAAGCAGAGAAATTATCTTGATTGACAATGAGCGTCAAGAATTATCTCTTCCTAAAAACGAACAAATCTTTAAAGACAGATTCCGTAAAGGCGATACTGTAAGAGCCATTATCCATAGGGTTGAAATGGTTAACAATAACCCGAAAATTATTCTTTCAAGAACTTCACCTGAATTTTTAGAAAGACTTTTTGAAAACGAGGTACCAGAAGTTTACGATGGTTTAATTACCATTAAAAAGGTTGTAAGAGAGCCAGGTGAGAGAGCAAAAGTAGCGGTAGAGTCTTACGACGACAGAATTGATCCAGTTGGTGCTTGTGTGGGTATGAAGGGTTCAAGAATTCACAGCATTGTGCGTGAACTTCAAAACGAGAATATCGACGTAATTAATTATACAGATAATGTAGAGCTTTACATTGCTAGAGCTTTAAGTCCAGCTAAAATCAATAGTATTAAAATAGACGAAGGTAAGAAAAGAGCTTCGGTATTTTTAAACAGAGATCAAGTATCTTTAGCTATTGGTAAAGGCGGGCAAAATATTAAACTGGCTAGTAGGTTAGTTGGTTTAGAAATCGATGTATTTAGAGAACTTGGCGAGTTTGAAGATGATGATGAGGATGTGGAACTAAGCGAGTTTACTGATGTTATCGATGAATGGATGATCGATGAGCTTAAAAGAATTGGTTTAGATACAGCTAAAAGTGTATTAGCTGTTAGCCCTCAGGATTTGTTTAGAAGAACTGAGTTGGAAGAGGAATCAATTGATTGGATCAGAGAGATTCTTAAAAAAGAATTTGAACAGGAATGATAAAAAAATAGTTAAGTAACAACCCGGATATTAAAAGTCGGGGTTGTTGCTTTTAGATGTTTTTGGTAATTTTTTTGTCAAATTCTGCTATTTATTGGTAGAATTTTTTTGATTTTTGCCCTACAGATAATTATAATCTCTGTAAAAATCTAGTCCTATTGGTGTTTTATGCATGTTTTTTTGCTAATAGTTCTTTAAACATCTAATAAAAATCCATGTTACTTAACTTTTAGGAATGAAAATTTTATCTTTGCAGTAAATTTTACTTTGTAATCATTATTCTGCTGGAATAAAATTTTTCTTTCGGTACAAATAAACAAGAGAGTATATAAACGAAAATATGAGATTAAGTCAGGCAGCGAGAAAATTTAATGTTGGAATTGCCAGGATAGCTGAATTGCTGGAGTCCAAAGGCTTTGATATTGACTCTAAACCCAATACAAAGATAACGGACGAACAGTTGTCTATGCTTGAAAAGGAATTTGAATCCTCTATGGCGGTAAAGCGTGAAGCTGCCGGGCTAACAATTGGTTCAAGTCATAATGATATTGTAATCAAGTCTGATAAGAAAACTACTCCACCACCAAGTGAAGAAGTAGAAGACGAAGATGAAATATTGATATATGATAAATCTGCTAATGCGAAAACAGAATCGGATAAAGCAGAGAAAAAAGAAGAGCCAGCTCAAAAAGAAGAGAAAAGCAGCGAGCCAGATACCATCAGTGCGAAACCTGCTGGGTTAAAAATTATTGGTAAAATTGAGCTTGACGATAAAGGTAGGCCAGTTACTAATAAGCCGAAAAAAGAAGAGCCAGTTGCTAAAGAAGAACCTGTAGTACAGAAAGAGGAACCGAAAAAAGAAGAGCCAGTTGTTGCTAAGGAAGAACCTGTAGTACAGAAAGAGGAACCGAAAAAAGAAGAACCGGTTGCTAAGGAAGAGCCTGTAGTACA
>PBYL01000173.1 GCA_002729595.1 Thalassovita sp.
ACACCATAATATCTATCCTATAATAGCTTTTAAGCAGGTTTATACTCCCCCATCCTTATTAAGTGAAATACATTAAAAAAAGAAAGCTACTATTTATTCCAATTAGTAGTAATACTATATAGAACTGGTCTAAACTTTTGACAGATTTTTGATCCACCTTATCATAGCAAAGATGTAATGCCATGCATTCCAACTAAGCCAGGTAGTATCAAATCGATTGAGCATTGTTCGATAGCTATCCATCCAAGCATTTGTTCTTTCTATCTTATAGCGTTCTTTATACATCTATTTGGATATGCTACATTAGTTGGTACATAAATTAACAGGCCATAATTATTAACTTTAACTATTATGGGCAAAAAGAAATAGTACGAAAAAGAATTTAAGGAAATGATAGTTGGCTTGTTGGAAGCAGGTCAAACAGCAAGAAAAGTATCTGAAGATTATGGTCTATATGAGGGGATGATCCGAAGCCGACGTGGCACGGGTGGAAAAGAGAAAGTCGGGAAAAAAGGGGTATATTTTCAGATACAAGTAAACCCTTACTCACCCCTGAGGAAAAAGAGATTCGTGAATTGAGGAAACAGTTGAGAGAAGTAGAATTAGAGCGTGACATCTTAAAAAAGGCAGTGAGCATCTTCTCCAAGGGAGACGGGAAAAGTACGAGTTCATAACAGAGAACTGTGAGTTTTTTCCTGTTGGGAAGATGTGTAAGTGTTTGGAAGTAAGCAGAAATTCCTACTATTCTTGGAAGCGTAAACAGCTAAACAAGGAAAATATAGCGATCGAGAAAAACATATTCAAAAAACATATAAAAGAAATATATGATAACAGCAAGGGTACCTATGGAAGTCCTCGTATAGCTGCTGGAATCATCAAAAGAGGCATACAAATATCAAGGTCATATGTGGCCAGATTGATGAAGGAAATGGGTATCAAGAGTATCCTGGCGAAGAAATTCGTAGCAACTACGAATTCAAAGTATGAGTATCAGGTAGCCAGTAATATCCTCAAAAGGAACTTTGAAGTAGAGGACATTGGTATGGTCTGGGTATCTGATATAACATACATCAGAGTTGGGAACAAGTGGAATTACCTGACTACTATTATCGATTTGGCAGATAGAAAAATAGTAGGCTGGTCGTTATCAAGTGATATGACAGCTGAGAATACAGTATTATGCGCTTGGTCAATGGCAAGACAAAGAAGAGATATTAAAGATGAATTTATTTTTCATTCAGATAGAGGCCACCTGGAAGGAGTCCAATATGCATGCAATCAGATAAAGAATATTTTTTCTTTTCATCGGAAAATAATTCAGAGTATGAGTCGAAAGGGAGATTGTTGGGACAATGCGGGGCATCCAATGCTGTAGCAGAAAGTCTTTTTAAGACCATCAAATATGAAAGTCTGAATAGGCAAAAATTTGATACTACTGAACAGCTTTACAAACAACTCTTTGAATATATTGAGGAATGGTATAATGTAAAAAGGATACACTCAAGTTTAGGATACATGACTCCATTGGAAAAGGAAATTCAACTGAAATTTAATTTAAAAAAAGCGGCCTAAGTGAAATTGCACCAAATTTAGTTGCAACTCCAATTCGTAAAAATAATTCTGGCAGACCTCTAATTGCCTGTTATTACCCTTATTAACTGGCACGTTCATAATAATTCCATGTTCGAAGCATTGCCTCTTGAGGGATTCAGAATAGAATCCAGCATCTGCATTTAGAAACAGTCCATCTACTGTGATGCCACACTGATTCAGTATTTCGATAAGTTGTTCAAGATGCTTTTCAAGCTCAAATAAGTCATGGTGGTTACCTGAAATTGGAGGTAAAAAAACCGACAACGTTCCACGTCGGACGTTTCCTTGGCGGTCTGCCAGCCAGATTGTATTGCTAGTCTTTGACTTTTTCCTGCCTTGATAAGCGGTATGCTCTCCACCTCTCTTAGCGGGTGTATGCGTACCGTCCATAAACACCAGACTTAGATCTAACAAGGACTTATGAAGACTCAAAAGGTGTATCCATGCCTTTTTCCAACTTCCATCTTTGCACCACTTATTAAAATGATGATAGATAGCACCGTATTTAACTTTGTTGCTCCTAATCAATGACTTACAAGGTAAAAGATGCCATTGTACACCTGTTTTGAGTTTGTACAGAATGGCATTTACTACCTCCCACAAAGGAACTTTGCTAACAAAACCTCGATTGGCTTGGCTTAAATACGGTATAAAATGTTTGTTTATCATACCTTTGCTTAGAATACATATCATACTTATGAATTAGTGGAAGGTTAGAGAGCCACTAAGCTCATAGTTGATGCGTATTTTTTATAAATTTCTAACCAAAAGTTTAAATCACTTCATTATCTATTTTTAAGCAATAATATTTTTCACAGAATGTCTAATTATGTTATTTATATTTAGAGAAGCAACAATCTATAAATGACAATTATATGTTCTTGAGAATTAGACATTTTATAATACTTTTCCTTTCATTCTTTTATTCATGTCAAAGTACACCTAAGCAAGAAAATAATCAGTTTCAAGATTTAACTAAACAAATAAAAAATTTTGATCTATTATTAGATAACTGTCTTATTGTCGATGGTTCTGGAAATGCTAGTTTTAAAGCAGATATTTTAATTAAAAATGATTCGATTATTTACATAGGTGAGGTAGATACATCTCAAATAGTTGTAAATAAAATATTGAATGTTGACTATAAGGTTGTTAGTCCTGGCTTTATAGATACTCATGCACATGGAGATCCATTTAAAAATAGTGTATTCAAAAATTTTATCTCTATGGGTGTTACAACAATCTGTCTTGGTCAAGATGGATTTAGTCCCGATTATAATAATATAACTCAATGGATATCAGAAGTAGATCATCAGGGTTCAACTCCTAATATTGCAATGTTCACTGGGCACAGCACAATTAGAACTCTTTCTGGAATTGCTTATAATCCAAATCCTGATACTGTTCAATTAAATAGAATGGGTGAACTGTTAAGAGAAAATTTGCGAAATGGGAGTTTTGGTCTAACAACAGGTTTAGAATATACACCAGGTACATATGCAAAAAGTGCTGAATTAGAATTTTTAGCCAAGATAGTTGGAGAAGATGGGGGGATGATAATGAGTCATATGAGAAATGAAGATGATAGCGAGATTGAAAATTCTATTAATGAATTACTGCAGCAAGGAGTATATTGTCCAGTGCATATATCACATATAAAAGTTGTGTATGGTAAAGGAAAAGATAGAGCTAATGAGATTATTAACTTAATAGATTCTGCTAGAAGAAATAATAAAAAAGTAACTGCAGATATTTATCCATATAATGCAAGTTTTACTGGGATTGGAATTGTTTTTCCAGAATGGGCAAAACCTCCTAATGATTATAATAAAGTGTTGAATGAGAGAGGAGCAGAGCTTGCTACTTTTTTAAAAAATAAAATTATACAGCGGAACGGTCCTGAAGCTACATTGTTCGGAACAGCTCCATACACAGGGATGACATTAAAAGAAGTGGCAGATATTAAAGGTAAGCCTTACGAAAAAGTTTTAATGGAAGATATAGGTCCAAAAGGAGCTTCTGCAGCTTACTTTGTAATGGATAATGAGTTACAGATCACTTTACTAAAAGATTCTCTTACAATGCTTTGTTCTGATGGTAGCCCAACAATGAATCATCCTAGAGGCTATGGCAGTTTTTCGAAAATGATTGAAGAATATGTGGTTAAGGATTCTATTTTTACTCTTCCAGAAGCAATTTATAAAATGACTTACCTTCCTGCAAAAACATTAAATATTAAAGATCGTGGTCAAATTAAAGTTGGAATGAAAGCTGATTTGTTAGTTTTTGATCCCAATAAAATTAAAACCAAAACTACTTTTGAAAATCCACACCAACTCACGGAGGGTTTTGAGACTGTTATTATTAATGGTAGAGTTGTAAAAGATCATGAACTGTTTTTAGACACTAAACCAGGAAGAGTTCTTAAACCAAGTAGAGTTAAATAAAAAAGGATATTCCGTAATAGGAATATCCTTTAGTTTCTTCAAAATGATCATTCATTTATATTTTTAATGCAATAAAGGTAATATCATCCCTTTGATCTGAATTTTGTTGATGGTCTTGTAAAGTATTTTCAAAAACTAATTTTTGCTCATAAGTAGGTTTGTGACCATTTGCTTTAATTAATTCTTTCAACCTTTTACTACCAAATCTTCTTCTTTTTGAGTTAGCAGCATCAATAAATCCATCAGTAGTTAGATATAAAATATCTCCTTTCTCTAAATGCATTACTTGGTTTGTAAAAGTATTTGTAACACCTTCATACCAACCACCGATTGATTTTCTATCTGGGTTTAATTTTTTAACCTCTCCATTTCTATAATGGAATAATGGACACTTAGCTCCACTAAATTTAAGACTTACTACGCCATCTTCCCATTTTTCTATACAAGCAATACCTAGATCCATTCCATCTACATTTCTAGAATCTTTTTGGTTAAGAGATTCAGTAACTTGATAATGCATGCTTTCAAGGATCTTAGCAGGGTCAGTAATCTTTTGCTCATTTACAATTTGATTTAAATGAGCATTTCCAATCATTGACATAAATGCACCAGGTACACCATGACCTGTACAGTCTACAGTTGCTATAATAGATTTGTTTCCTTGTTGTGAGAACCAGTAGAAGTCTCCAGAAACCATATCTTTAGGTATGTAGATAACAAAATGCTCTGGGAATACAGTTTTTAGATCAGTCTCAGGAGGTAGAATTGCGGTCTGTATTCTTTTGGCGTATTTAATACTATCTGTAAGGTGATCATTTTTTGTTTCTAGTTCTACATAAGCTTGCTCAAGTTCAGATTTACTTCGATGAAGGTCTTCTTGAGTAGCCTGAAGTTCTTCCATATTTTGTCTAATCTCTTCCTCTTGAGCTTGTAGTTCTTCATTCTTCTCCATAATCTCCATCTGTTGTAACTTAAGCTTCTTGTTAGCTTTCTGTTTCATCACAAATGAGATAGAAATAATGAAAAGAACAAGCACACATAGACCTATCATCCAAATACCATATTGCTTGATCTTTGCTTCTTCTTGAATTTTTTGATCTTGTAACTTCTTTTCATTTTCAAGTAAAGCAATAGTATTCATCTTTTCTTGTTCCTCTAATTCTTTTTGTTTAAGAGCCAAGTCTTGTAATTCCTGAGCTTGTTTTAAATCGTTGATGGCTTTTTCTCTTTGTTCTGCATCAAGTTTTTGTTGTGCGATTTTTAAAGCTTGTTCTACTCTATCTTTTTCTAGTTGTTCAGCTTGAAGTTGAGTTTCTTGTAACTTTTTTTGCTGAGTTAACATAGCAAGTTCTTGTTCTTTCTTTTCAGACTCTACTTTTAAATTAGAAAGCTCTAAATTTTTCATCTGCTGATCAGCCATTAGAAGTTTTAAGTCTTTTTCTGCCTTTTCTGCTTCTAATTGTTTATGTGTTAATTCTTCAAGTCTTTGTTTTTCTTCTGCGTAGAATTCTTCTTTATATTTCAAATATTCTTTATATGCAGCAAGCGCTTTTTTTGAACTTCCAGAGTTTTCATATATAATCGAAAGACGTTGGTAGTTTTTCTCAAGACTACCCAAGTCATTAATTTCTGTAGCCACTTCAATTGCTTGCAAACAATAGTATTTACTCTTATCATAGTCTTTCAATCCCATATATATTGTCACAAGATAATTGAGTGTATTTGCAATCTCACTTTTGTTGTCTTCAGCTTCTCTAATAGAAAGCACTTCTTCATAACTTTCAATTGCTTTAGTAAACTCTTGTTTAGATTGATGTACAACACCAATACTCATTAAAATAGGAGCATATTCAGTAGGGCTCTTACCAACTTTTTTGTAAAAAGTTACACACTGTTCAAAATAATTTAAAGCAGCATCGTATTGCTTTAATTTTTGGTGTAGAATACCAATTTTATTAAGATATAGTCCGATGCCAGAAGTATCATTCTGTTGTTGTTTGATAAGATATACTCGGTTACTAGCCGCAAGTGCATTGTTAAACTTACCAGATGTCATGTAAAGAGTAATAAGCTTTTCAAGTATACTTACTTTACCTTCTTCATCATTTCTAGCTGTATAAAGCTCAATTAACTCATTATAATAATTCTCTGATCTATCATAATTTTGTAGTAATTGATGCAATACAGCTAAATATCTAATGATTGATTCTTCATCAGATTGAAAATTATTTTTCTTCGCGATTGAAAGAGCTTGATCATAATAGGATAGAGTTTTATCTATAACCTCCCATTCTTGATAAAAACTAGCCGTTTGAACATAAGTATTTACATATACCCTTGGTTCGTCAATAATATCGGCAGCACTAAGAGCTTTAAGGTAATAGTTTAAACCATCCTTAAATTCTCTTTGTAAGCGCTTAATTTTACCGACATTAAGTGCAGATCGTAAAATTCCTTGTTGATAGCCAATAGCTTCTGAAAGCTTTAGAGCTGAATCAGCAAAGACTAAAGAATTCTCAAGAGAGCTTTCTTTGTCTTCAAAAAGTTCTTCTGCCATTTCATTTAATAGAAATATCTGCAGCGTATCTGATTCGCGTGGTGTCGAGGTAGCTAACCTGTCTACTTTTTTTGTATTAGTAAAGGAAAGGTTAGTTACAAATGGTAGCGTAAAGATGATAATAGAGTAGTAAATGAGGCTTCTCATTTGTATGGGTTTTGAGTGACTATATTTTAATCATGAACCAAATCTTTTCTGTATTATTGTTAGTCTAGGCTAACTTGTGGCAGAAAACGCTACTATAAGGGCAAATTAACTATCAATAATAGTTAACAATGCACAGAATGCTGTTTATTATACTATTTGAAGTGTTTTAGAAGAAATTGCAAAAACGGATGATTCTTAGAAATTATAGGTTACAATTTGTACTTAGGTTGTTAATACTATCTCTATTAATAATGTTTTTTTGTTACCTTATTTTAAGCTCAACTTGGCAAGTTACTCCAGTACTTACGTTGTTGATGATTTTATTTTCAATGGCTGAGTTAATACAATTTCATGAAAAACAGCTTCAATATTTAGAGAAGTATTTAGTGGCTATCAAACATAATGATGTTTCAGGGAACTACATACCAAAGTTAACTAGCAAGTATCACAATAGAATTAGAGAGATAACTCAGAGCATTCATGATGAATTGAGAAAATTGAGAAGTGAAAACCAAAGTGAGAAGCATTTCTCAGATTACATTGTAAATAAGTTGCCTGGAGCTTTAATGTGTTATAATGATGAAAGAGAAATTATAATGCTGAATGAAGAATTTAAGGCAATGTTTGATATTTCTTACCTTTCTGTTGTTGATCAACTAGATAAATTTATTCCAGGTTTTAGTATTGCTTTGAGTGAACTACAAGCTACAAATAAGACACTTTTTTCTTTTGCTAAAGAAGGTAAACCTTGGCAAGTATTAATGCACCATTCTGTATTTGTTAAAGATGAGCAAAAAATTCATGTAATCACTTTACAAGATATTCAAAGTGAGATAACTGCTACAGAGGTAGCTAGTTGGCAAAAGTTGATTAGAATTATGGCTCACGAAATTATTAACACAGTTACTCCGATAGTATCTCTTGCATCAGTAATGCATGATAAATCACTATTGAAACTGAAGGATATTGTTACAAAAGAAAAAAAAGCTGTATTTGAGAATCTAGAGAAAGGTCTTTACACAATTACAGAAAGAGGCAAAGGTCTTATTCATTTTGTTGATAATTATAGAAAGTTTTCTAAAAATGTCTCTTTAAACCGCAGAGAGTTTAATATCTCTAATTTATTTGAAAGGACAATTACTCTATTTAAACATAATCCAGAAAATGAAAATGTCTGTTTTGTTGTAAAAGAGATACATAAAGAGCTAAAAATTTATGCTGATGTTGAGTTGATCGAGCAAGTACTAATAAACCTAACTCTAAATGCAATTGCTGCATGTAGGGCAAAATATAACCCTGAGATAATTTTTTTAGCTACTAAAAATCAAGTTGGAGGAGTGATTATTAGAGTAGTAGATAATGGAGTTGGGATACCACTAGAAATACAAGATCAAATTTTCACACCTTTTTTTACCACAAAAGAAAATGGCTCAGGAATAGGTTTGAGCTTTAGTAGGCAAATAATGAATTTTCATGGTGGAAGTATAAACATATATTCCGAACCTGAAAAAGGTAGTTCAGTGACTTTAGAATTTCCAGCAAAAAATAAACATTGATTAGTCTTTTATTCGAGCAATAAGTGGGTTCTCAGCTTCATACTCAATGTTTACTGTATCACCTTCTTTAAAAGGAAGTGGTTTGTTATAACCAGTTTGCGCTCTAAATCTTACCATTTGTGCACCTTGCACTCTAAAGCGAATAATAGGATAAAACTTTTCGTTCTCACTACTTTCTCCAGGAATTACCAATGATTTAACACTTGGTTGGCTAATTTCTTCAAAACCCATAATTTCTCCGGTTGTTTCTACTGCATTCCTTATTTTCTGTTTGTTTTTACTTGCTAGAAATAGATATAATGCAACTGCTAGTAGTACAACTATAATAGAAATTACAATGCCCATAGTAAGAAAAAAATAAGGTTAAAAAATATTATTAGAATTCAATATTAAACAAGTATTGTGATGAATTAGTATTGATATCTATTGTAAAACTACTAATATTAATTATTCTGCTTTCGCATTTTTTAAAGAAGGACTAATTATATTTTCTGGTGTACTTTCATTTGTGTTTTGTTGGGCAAGAGTTCTTAAACAAAAGTATTGCAAGTTAGACTTTCTTCCAGTTGAAGCTGTAAATCCCCAAATTACTTTTGTGCTTCCTTCGAATATATCATTTATTAAATCTCTTTGGCCAGTATGTACAACTTTGCCATCCAAGGTTACTTTAATAGTTTGAGTTTCAGGATTCCAGCTAAATCTAAAGTCATGGAGAAAGTTATCTTCAATATTAAAATCGTCTTCATCATTGTTCCAATGGGATTCATGAAAGCTAATTCCGTTTTCAAGATATGCCACATGATCGTACCAAGGATCATTCTGTTGTGGATTTTGATAAGTGTCAAATTCTACAGCAATAGAAGGAGTGATTGAGTTTGCCCAATAAGCGGAAGGACTCCATCTACCATAACCCATACATTCTCCCCAAGTGCCAAATGCTTCGTATCCCCTGGGGTCATCGTGAATTACGAAAGTGATTCCATCTGCACCTTCGTCATTTGCGCCGAAAAATATATCGAAAGTGATTTCGAAGTAATTGCTTAAATCTAATTTTGTTTGATAGTAGGCAATACCTTCTCTATACTGATAATCAGGAGTTAATCTAATACAATTACCAGACATATATTCTGCATCACCAATAAGTTCAAACTGTGCATTTACAGTGTGCGAAGCCACAAACAAAGAAAAAAGGAGAGTGAGATAGCGGTACATATTATGAATAGCTTAGTAAAAAAATCTTCATGGTTAATTAAGGTTTGATTGTTAGTGAATTGATCATACATTTTTTGTAGAATCAATTTTTTGAGTGATACCTAATTTACCAAAATTTTCCCAAAAGATGGTACACCTTATTATGAACGGTAGAAATTTTTATTAAAAAAATATCAACAAATCTCATTAACTTCTATTTATAGTGAAGTCTTAATTTGTTTGAAAATTCATAAAATTTGGTCTATCTTTATGAAGTACGCATAAAATAAATAGAAAAATATTATCTATTTAATAATTGTGATTCTAGTAGAAGTATAAAACAAAATTATTTACCCCTAAATCGCTTTTTATGTCATCATCAATTAACAGAAGAAATTGGCTGAAATCTGGTATGTTACTTTCAGCTGGTTTAGCAGCAGGCAACTGGTCTGATGTACTTGCCGAATCCCGCAAAACAAAAAAAATCCCTCAAATGCTTCCAAGTGGATTATTAGAGCATGAAGCTCCAGATATTCCACCAATGAAAGCTAGATTATTAGCAAACGAAAATCCATTTGGTCCATCAGATAAAGCTAAGCAAGCAATTAAAGATGCTATAGATACTAGTTTTAGATACGGGTGGGAAGGCAAAAGAGAATTTGTTAACCTAATTGCAGAAAAAGAAGGTGTAACTCCTGATCATATTTTATTGGGTGCTGGCTCAACTGAGTTATTAAATGCAGCCTCTTGGTATTTTGCTTTAGAAACAGAAGGCAAAATTATTTCAGGTGATCTAACTTACGATTCATTAATAAGAACAGCAGCAGTGCATGGGGCTGGTTGCGATAGAGTGCCTCTTACATCAGATTTTAAATTGGATTTAAAAGGAATGGCTAATGGTATTCATAATGGAACAAGTATGGTTTACATCTGTAATCCTAACAACCCAACAGGAACAACTGTAGATAGCAAAGAGTTGGAAGAATTCTGCATGAGAGTTTCTACAAAGACTCCAATTTTTATAGATGAAGCCTACATAGATTTTACTGATAATCCAGAAGAAAAATCTATGATCAAATGTATCAGAAAAGGTTATGATGTAATGGTAGCTAGAACATTCTCAAAACTTCATGCATTTGCTGGTTTAAGAATCGGATATTTAGTTGCGCTACCAGCAACAATTAGTAAAATAAAAGAATATGCTTCTGGTGGTGGTACAATCTCTGCTACATCAAGTGCAGCTGCAGTAGCTAGTTACCAAGATACAGATTATCATAAATATGCTTATGATATGAACAACAAGTCTAAAGACTATTTATACAAAACTCTTGAAGGGATGGGTATGGAGTACATTCCATCAGAAACAAGTTTTGTATTATTCCCTATAGCTGTAGATGCGCAAACTTTTAGAAAACAAATGTTTGAAAAAGGTGTAGGTATACAGACGAGGAATTATAAAGATCAAGATTATTGTCGAGTGAGTATAGGTACACTAGACGAGATGAAAGTCTTTACAAAAGCTTTAAAAGAAATAGTAGCTTAATAAAAAAGAAAAGGTCACCTCTATATTTAGGTGACCTTTGACTTTGGAATATATTAGAAATTTATTCTCTAATTTTCATAAGAGTAAGTAAGTATTTACCCTTCTCATCTTCTTTCTCTTCGAGGCTGTAGTGCAAATATTGTTGATCTTTCCAGAATGAAGCTCCTGCAGTTTGCATTGCTACAAAGTTACCATCACGATCAGCAATTTTCTTTGCAGATGCTGTTTTAGTCATGCTTGCTGGGTCAAACTTTCTTACTTCACCATTTGCTCTATTAATTACAGAGATAATTCCATTATTCTC
>PBYL01000174.1 GCA_002729595.1 Thalassovita sp.
TAAGTGGCCAGGCTTAGTAAATTTATGGTATGACTGGTTACTCACAATAGCACAAAAAGAAGATGACAAAGAAAAAGTAATTGAATATGCACGATATTTATTAATAGAAAACTTAAATCAAGGGCAAGATTATTATCGCATATTGAAGCAATATGTAAATCCTGAGCAATGGAATTTCTTTGTAGAAGATTTAGTCCACGATATTTCTAAAAGTAAGCATTGGGCAGGTTTAAGCATGACTGCTATTATTTTTATAGAAGAGAAATGGTGGGATAGGCTTTTGACTTTAGTAAAACAATCGAAGGATCTTAAAACCATAGAACACTATGAAAAATACTTAAAAGAAGATTATTCTGATGAATTAATAACATTTTATGCTGATGCAGTAATTGAGAGTATGAAATACAGCCAAGGGAGAAGTAGTTACAGAACAGCCTGCAAGTATATAAGACGAATGATTAAACTTGGAGGAAGAGAAAAGGCAAATGAAATTATTGGCTTTTTAAGGAATGAATATCCCCAAAGAAGAGCGTTGATGGACGAACTTAATAAAGTATAGATATAATGAGTTGGAGAGTAGATCAGGTATATTTTAATTACAATCAGAGTTTAATAGAGCACTTTCAAAACATAGAATATTCTAGAAATAAAATTTTTCATGTAAATGATTTAGAAGGAATCAGAAGTGAATGGACGCGTGATTTTATGCTTAATAATAAAGATGAAAATAGTCATTTAAAACATGGATTACCCAAAGAAAGAATTGTTACGTTGATGCCTGATTTGAGAAGAAACTTATATAATAATTCTGATAAGCAATTTCTAGACATATTTAAATATTCGAGAAATGAGAAATGGAAGTTTTTAGAGAGTGAACAAAGAGTCCCACTTGATGTGAAAATTCCTTTTGAGTTAATAAATGGTCAAATAATGCTTTTAGAACACTTGAACTTTTTAAATCAAAAGTATCAGGCTCCCATTTTATATTACTTTTCTGAAACTTGGGGAGGAAGTACTGAAGTAGAGTTTGCTTTTGTTTTCGAGAATAAGACTCATATTTATTTTCATGATGTAGATTTAGAAAAGAATTTTGCAATAGAAGAAGCTGTTATCGAGACGTCAAGAAGTGTACTTGAAAATAGTTTTCAATATCTGGGTTTAAACCTTCCCTCCCCATTTTTCGCTTTGCATGAAACTTCTTTTGATTGGAAAAGATATTGGATAAAATGATAAAATCTTTAGCTAAAAGCAGAGTAGTATTAGTAATTGAAAAGCTTGAATCTCAATTACATTTTGTTGACAGTGTGAAAGAAATGAACACAGATCAAGTAAAATTATTTATAGCTGATGCTAAAGAGTTAATTGAATATAATGAATGGAGAGTTGCACTAGAAAATTTATTAGAAAATCTGTATGAAGTTGATTATAAGATTGATATTGAAACATATAATTTAATAAAAGAAGCTATCATAAAGAATAAGATGAACATACAAGATTGGAGTTTCATCGATCAGTTATTATTACCTCCCTCAGAATAAAACCTCAATCTCCCTCTATAAAAATTATCTCAGAATTAGCTTTATTTTCAAAGCTGTATTACTTTAACTGCTATAATGAAGCAGTATCAATTTCTATTATTTTTAAGTTTTTTGATTTTGGCAAGTTGTAAAGATTCAGCAAATGTAGATTTTGATGCTTTTGCAACTGATGAGATTCCACAAGAATTACCTATTCCATTTAAGCCTGAACTAGTTCCAGATAATTACCTAATCCACAGAGGAGTTTTTTCTAATGATTTGGAAGAATACTATTTTACCATATCAGATAGTGCCTTTTCTAACTTTTCAATTAAAGTCAGTAAAAAGTTTGAAGGTAGATGGTCTGAACCTGAAGATGCCTTTTTCAATAGCCAATACAGCGATCATGGCATGAGTTTCTCTCCCGATGGGAATAAATTAGTTTTTAGTTCGACACGCCCAGTTGATAGAGATGGAGTTTTAGAAACATGGCACCTTTGGCAGTGTGTAAAGCAAAATGGTAAATGGACAGAGCCTGAGTTTATAGATATTCCGAACCTAAGAACTAAACTCGTTTCACATCCAACTTTAGCAGAAGATGGAACACTCTATTTCCATTCAAGTGAATTGGACTATTCAGAAATGGCAATTTATTCTGCTAATCTGGTTTCGGGCAAATATGAAGATGCTAAGAAGTTGGATTTTCAAAATATGCCTAAAAGCGATTTTTGCACCCCTTATATTTCATCAGGTGGGCAGCATTTGTTATTTGCTAAAGTTGGAGAAAGTCTGGAATTATTTGTTTGTAACAAGAATAGTGAAAATGAATGGTCACTCCCCAGTAAACTTCCAGATGCAATAAACCAAGCTGGTCAAGGAAACCCATATTTAACTCCTGACGCTAAATACCTGTTTTTTGCAGCAGAAAATGAAAATAGGTGGGAAGTTAAATGGGTAAGTACAAAATCCTTTTTAAAGGAATAATAAATAATTTCTTCTTTGTACTCTCCACAAAAATCATCGATTTGTTTTAGGTTTGAGCTATGAAGTGGATCAAGCTTATATTAAAATTTCTGGGTGGATTGTTGGCTGTAATTGTAATATTTCTTGCCTTTAGTATTCAACCGATTAAAGAGGTAGACTACCATGAGAAACCTGCTTACCAAAAAGCACAAGAGTTCATCAGCAATATGCAATGGCAACCTACCCAAGATACTACTACTGATTTTATGGTGGGTTGGGCGGCTGAAAACATTATGCCTGAAGACGTAAGCCCGATGGCTGGTTATCGCTATCGAGGAGCTTGGGAGTCAGTTCACGATTCTTTGTATTGCCGCACTTTTGTTTTGGAAAAAGGAGCTGCTAAAGCTGCTTTGATAGAAGTCGATTTACTTATTTTCCCTCCATCAGTTACCACGCTGCTAGAAGAGAAGCTGAAAAATACAGATTGGAAGATTGAAGAACTTTACCTTTCTGCTTCACACACACATAGTGGAGTGGGCAATTGGGCAAATGGCTTGTATAGCTTATTTGTTTCTGGTGGTTATGATGAAGCTTATACTGAATCTATTGCCAATAAAATTCTAGCCTCAATAGAAAAAGGATACAAGAGTAGAAAGAAAAGTCAGATGGGATTTACTCAGTTTTCGGTTCCTGAATTTGTGAAAAACAGAGTAAATAATGAGGGAGGAGTGAATGATAAGGTAGAGATTATCAAGTTTGTGAGAGAAGATAGCACTAAAGCCGCATTGGTTAGTTATACAGCTCATCCAACAACTATTAGCAGCAGGTATCTTTCAATCAGTAATGATTATCCTTCTTTTTTGATGAAGAATTTGAATGAAAGTGCTACGATAGATTTTGCTGCATATTTTGCTGGGCCAGTTGGTAGCCATGGTCCAGAAGGACAAAAAGGAGGTAAAGACGAATGGTTTAATTTGCCAGAAATTATCGGGAATGGTTTAGCCAAACACGTGTTGCAAACTTACGATAGCATTGAAGTTCATTCACCTGAAAGCCTGAAAATAGAAAAAGTACCCTTAGATTTAGAAGATTTACACATGCGTATTTCTGAGGGATTGAGAACCAGACATTGGCTTTTTGAGTCTATCACAGAACATCAAGATATAAACATCAGCATTTTACAAATTGGTAATTTAACCATGCTTGGCACTCCTTGCGATTTTTCTGGTGAGTTGGCAGACCAACTGGAAGCGCAAATGCCAGCAAATGAACATTTAATGATTAATAGTTTTAATGGTGCTTATGTGGGTTACATTACACCAGACGAGTATTATACCACAATTAAAAGTTCTGAGACCAGAGAAATGAATTGGGTTGGCCCGCAAGATGGCAGTTTTATGATGGATATTATGTCGGCAATAATCAGTAAGACAAGCAAGTAAATTACTTGTCTTCTGATTGATTTTGCTGATCCTTAAGGATTTTAATTTCTTTTTGTAGCTCTTCTTCTTTTCTCAAGAATTCCTTTTTAGCAGTTTCCAGCTCTTCTACATACTGCTGCATAATCTTTTCGCTTTCTTGCATTTGAAGTGCTCTGGTTTCTGTAGTTTCCAGTAATTGCCTAGTTTGCTCATTTGTCTTGTTATTAGCAATAGTAGTAGCAATTGTATCTGCTGCCTGTTCTAGAAACTCTATTTTATATTTAGGCAATTCTTTAAAAGTAGCCAGCTCTATAATTCCATTGATTTTATCATTGTGTTTAAGTGGAATTACTACTAAAAAACGCGGTGGACTATCGCCTAAACCAGAACTAATGTTGAGGTAGTTTTTAGGCAGTTTATTCAAATAGGTGGTTTTTCCTTCTAAAAAAGTCTGACCTAAAACCCCAAATCCGGCTTTAATCTTTTGCTGTACAAATTTTTCTCTGTTAAATGCATAGCAAGATTCTAGTGTCAAGTAAGTATCATCACCTTCTTTTTCTGCCACATAAATTCCACCAATACTTGCATTTACATATTTTGCTAAAAATGATATTAGCTTGAAAGCGATATCTTCAAAAGCATCATTATTTTTTAAAATAGCCAACAATTGTTGCTGTCCATCATTTCTCCAACGCCTTTTCTTAGAAGCATCTGTAGTTTCGAACAAAGAGGTACGCATGGTTAATAATGCATTGCCGAGTATATCGTGCTCTCCTCTAGGTTTTAATGATACTTTAAAGTTGCCCTCTCCAATATTTTTAGAGAAATCTGCAATCTCATGTTGAGATTTTATCAAATCATATAAGGCATTATTGATTTCAGAAACCTCATCTTTTCCTTCTGAGACTGTTAACTCGGGCAATTCTCCATCAGCAACTCTTTGGATCAGTTCTTTTATTTTGATCATTGGGTTTGCTATGGATTTAGATAAATTTCTACTTACATAAAGTAGTGTAACAATTATGATGACCTCTATGATGATAAGCAGGTTTCTGAGTTTTCGGCTATACTCAAATGCCTCATAGGTTTCTATTTCAGCAACTATTCCCCAATTAAGACCTAATAAATTGATTGTGGTAAAAGAACTTAAAACTTCTTTGCCTAAATAGTTTAAATCTGTGCTTATACCTGTTTCTCCTTGAATGGCTGCTTTTGCGGCTTGCGTATTCACAGGCTGAAGCAAAATAGCTGTATTCATCGAGTCAATTCTATTGATGGTTTGAGAATCTAATTCTGCGGCATATAAATCTTCAATATATCCTTCTTTGTCTTCCTGAAACTTTCTAGGTAATGATCTTAACTTCATATCGCTACCTACCACATAACATTCACCCGTTTTACCTTGACCTTCTCTTTCCCAGCTTTTATCGCCAGTCATAATTTTATTAATCTGGTTTACAGGCATTTGAAAAATAAGAACACCTATTTTCTTTCCATTTTTAAATATAGGCGAGGCTATAAAAGATGCAGGAGCAGAATAAGAGGGTAAGTACTCATCAAAATCGACTAGTTCTACTAAACCCTTTTCTGGTGCTGTATTTACTTTTCTAAATATCTTACCCAAATTGGTTTGCGCATAAGGCCCTGTAATTAAGTTGGTGGCATAATCAACCTCTTTAAAAACAGTGTATACGATATAGCCTTCTGGGTTTACAAGAAATATATCGTAGAAGTCGAACTGCTTAAGGTAGTTACTTATAATCGGGTGATATTTCGCGTGTACATTGCTGTAGCTAGATGTATCTGTAGGGGCGTGAACCAACTCTTGTTTCTTGCCTGTTGGGAATGCATTGGCAGAAATGTAGTGATATTGTAAGTACTTTGTAATGTCTTCTCTAGGTAAAAAATAATCAACAAAGGCATCTTTTAGCAAATTGGCATTTAGCTTTGGAAGGAATTCAAACTCATAGTAATCTTTCACATTTTTGCTCAAAACCTGCGTGCTACCAGGCATGAGTTCATCAGATAGGGATTTAAAAGTTCTATTAAAATCACTCATGGCATTGATCACAGTGATCCCTTCAGACTTGGTAATCACCTGACTCTCAATATGATCGAAATAGTCTGCTAAATTCCTTTTCTTACTCTCTTTAATAGAAGTAAGATGATTAAATGTAAGCGACTTTAATTGATTTTTACTGGTCAAATAACCAAATGTTGCCATAATCAACATAATCACTATTGAAGAAATTAGGATTACAGCATTTATTTTTTTGTTAAGCTTCCAGTAATTCGTACTAAAATTGAACAAAGCTTTAATAATTTTAAAAAGTTACTTTATCAAAAGTATTTTACCCATTTTATTAACTATTATCACCTCTAATTCTTATAAAAAGACTGATTATCAATGCACTTTATTCAAAATAAAAGTCAATATTTGAGCTATTACTAGCTGTTTGGTCACTTTTCGTCTTTTTATTATTTTCCCGAATTCAAACATCAATAGTAAATATGAAGAAGAAGTACTTTCTAATACTGTTTTTGATTTTTACTGCTTGTAAAACACTCGAAACAGAAACCTCTGATCAATCACAAGAAAAAACTGGCATAGCAACTCCTCAATTTCCTTTTGAATGGGGCAATGCAAATGTGTATTTTTTACTTACAGATCGCTTTTACAATGGCGAAAAAGCCAACGATTTTCAGTTTGATAGAAAAAGAGATGGCGCCGAGTTGCGAAATTTTATGGGAGGTGATTTAAAGGGAATTACCAAAAAGATTGAAAGCGGTTATTTCGATACTCTGGGAATTACAGCCATTTGGTTTACACCACCAGTTGAGCAAATTCATAGTTTTACCGATGAAGGCACAGGTAAGACCTACGGTTACCACGGCTATTGGGCACGTGATTGGACAGCCATCGATCCAAACTTCGGGACTGCCGACGAATTGAAGGAACTGATTGATATTGCACATAACCATGGCATTAGAATTTTGATAGATGCTGTGATGAACCATACCGGACCGGTAACAGAAATAGATACACAATGGCCAGACGAATGGGTGCGAACAGAACCCACCTGCACTTTTCAAGATATTGAAACAACTGTAGAATGTACCTTGGTAGACAATCTGCCAGATATATATACAGCTAAAAATGAAGAAGTAGCCTTACCTGATTTTCTGGTTGAAAAGTGGAAAGCAGAAGGCAGATACGAGCAGGAGATACAAGAGCTAGATGCTTTTTTTGAGAGAACAGGCTACCCAAGAGCACCAAGATATTATTTGATAAAATGGCTGACCGACTGGGTGAGAGAAATGGGAATAGATGGTTTTAGGGTAGATACTGCTAAGCACACACACGCATTTATTTGGGCAGAACTCAAAGAAGAAGCATTGGCTGCTCTAAAAGAATGGAAAAGCGCAAACCCAGATAAAAAGCTTGACGATCTTGAATTTTTTATGACGGGTGAAGTCTACAATTACAGTCTGCATGATGGCCATAATTTTAATATGGGCAATAATGAAATGGTGAATTTCTACGAAAATGGCTTTGAAAGCTTAATCAATTTCTCCTTGAAAAAAGATGCCTACAATAGTTATGAGTCTATTTTTAGCAGCTTCGATCAGGTTTTAAATAGTGAGCTTAAAGGTAAAAGTGTTTTGAACTACCTTACCTCTCACGATGACGGAGAACCTTTCGATTTGGAGAGAAAAAAGGTTTTTGAAGCGGGTACTAAACTGTTGCTTTGCCCTGGTTCTTCACAGGTATATTATGGTGATGAAACTGCCAGACCTTTAATAGTAGAAGGTGCTGTTGGAGATGCTAATCTCCGTTCATTTATGAACTGGGAAGCACTGGCTGCAAACGAAAAAACAAATGGCTTCTCAATTAATAATGTATATAACCACTGGGCGAAGTTGGGTAGATTTAGAAGAGCGCATTTGGCTGTAGGTATGGGCAAACATACTATGCTGCAAGAAGAACCTTATGTGTTTAAAAGAGAATATGTGCATAATGGTGTAACTGATAAGGTTTTGGTAGCACTCGATCTAGATTTTACCAGTGATTTTATGCAGATGGATGTTTTTGGGGTTTTCGAAGATGGTGACAAAGTGAAAGACTATTACAGTGATAAAATGTATACAGTTAAAGAAGGCAAAATTGTTTTGCAACACCAAGGTGGAATTGTCTTATTAGGTAAAGAATGAAAAATGGTTGTTTACAAAAAGTAAGAACTTATAAAATGTTTAAGCTAATGTCACACTGCTGTCACAGTATGCTTTTACTTTGCCGATATATTCGTGTTTAATAAAATTACCTATGGCAGAGTTACTAAAAGATATTTTTTCTCCAAGTTTTATCGAAGTTTTTGCAAAAGATTTAAAAGAGATTTATCCTGATTTTGATGGAGTAAAATTCTCAGAAAAAGTATTTGATAAAGTCTGGGAAAGTAAAGAGCTGAAACAACGCATGCGACACATCACCGAAGTGTTGCACACATTTTTGCCTCAAAACTATAGAGCATCCGCAGATATTATTTGTAAACTGGTGAGCTATTATCTACAAAATGGTCATGGTGAAAATACCCTTGCCTTTTGCTTTTTGCCAGATTACATAGAACTATATGGAATTGATGATCTAGAAGCTTCACAAAAAGCAATGGAGTTAATTACCCAATTTATCACTTGTGAGTTTGCTGTGCGGCCTTTCATCATTAAATATGAAAAAGAGATGGTTAAGCAAATGACATTGTGGTCTAAACATCCACATAAAAATGTAAGAAGATTTGCTAGTGAGGGAATTAGGCCGCGATTACCTTGGGCTATGGCTTTACCAAGTTTTAAAAAAGATCCAACAGACATTTTACCCATACTCGAAAATCTAAAGAACGATTCATCGGAGTTTGTGAGGAGGAGTGTAGCCAACAACCTGAACGACATTTCGAAAGATAACCCCGAAGTGGTAATAGAAATATTTAGAAGCTGGAAAGGTATTTCAAAAGAAACTGATTGGGTAATAAAACATGGTAGTCGCACACTTTTGAAACAAGGTGACAAAGAAGTGCTTGAGTTATTCGGCTTAGGTCATGATGCATCTATCGAGCTTTCAGAATTTCAACTTTTAGAAGATTCTGTAAAGGTGGGTAATGATATTTACTTTCAATTTAATGTGAAAAATAACAGCAAGGAGAACAAAACCATTCGCTTAGAATATGCAGTATATTTTAACAAAGCCAATGGGCAGCTTTCTAAAAAAGTATTTAAGATAAGCGAGAGAGAGTTTGCTGAGTTCGAATCTCTGAACTACAAAAGAAAGCTGAGTTTTAAAATCATCACTACAAGAAAATATTATCCAGGTGTGCACAAAGTAGCGATGATCGCCAACGGAAAAGAACACGAATCACTTAATTTCGAGTTGGTATAAGTGCCCGATTTATTCTTCAAGCAAGTCATTATTGATCAATAGAAGCTGAATAATTCATATTTTCGAGAAAATTTAGATTTTTAAGCAGTAATAGCTAAAAAAGCTGTTACTGCTTTTAACTTTTCAGTCATTATAATATAATGAAACTATACTATGAAGAATCTGCCAAATAACAGTTTAATGCTCATTACTTTTTTGCTAACAGGACTATTCGCTTGCGAAAAAGAGAAGGAAATAAGTTCTTTTAATCCGGTAAACTGGAATAAAAGAAGCATTGAGCTAAACGATTCAGATTCTTTAATAAAGGGCAGCACCTACCTTTCGGTATATTCAGAAATTTACAGTATGTCGGAGCATCGTACCCATACATTAACTGCCACAGTAAGTATGCGTAATATAAGCTCAACAGATTCGGTTTACATTTTTCATGCAGAATATTATAACACAAAAGGTGATCTCATAAGAACTTATTTTAACAAGCCTATTTTTCTGAGGCCATTAGAAACTGTAGAAATTATTATTGATGAGGATGATAAAGATGGAGGAACTGGCGCCAATTTTATTTTCGATTGGGCCATTAAAAATGAAAAAACTGAGCCTTATTTTGAGGCAGTAATGATTTCGGAGTCTGGCCAACAGGGTATTTCCTTTACTACGCAAGGAATTAAAAGGTGATTTGAGACTGAAATTAATAAGACGATGGAGGTCGTTTTTAGTCTCCTGTGCGGTTCAAAGTGTCTAGTCTAGCTAGAAAGACTTCTTTGATTTATAATTTGAATTTACAGAAGTGCCCCGATTTCTTTTTAAATCGGAAATGGAGGTGTATTTTTAATGCTGATTTTACTTTACTAATGTATAATACAGTTACCAGCCCCTCTTGTGAAAAGTGTTGATTTTTTGGAACTGAGTGATAAAGAAATAATTTCATTGATTGTAGATCAGGGAGAAAAGAAAGCTCTTGCTGTATTATATGATCGTTACGCCGGTGGAGTTTACAGAAAGTGTCTTGCCATGTGTAATAACACCGAACAGGCGCAAGACTTGGCTCACGATGTGCTCTTACAGTCATTTTTAAAATTATCTTCTCTCAAAAATAGAGATTCGTACAAATTTTGGGTGAATAGAATCGCTTACAATGTTTGTATAGATTATCTCAACCTGAAGAAAAAGATGAAAACCGATAATCTAGACGATAAATCGTCGGAATTGGTGATGGATGATAGCAGTAATAGAGATGAGAAAATACTGAAAGAGATTAGACTAGAACAGCTCGAATTGTTATTCAAAAAACTTCCTGAACAAGATAGAATTATTTTGTTGATGCAATACCAGGATGCTTTGCGTATAGAAGATATTTCGGAGATACTACAGATTAGTAATAGTGCTGTTAAGATGCGATTAAAAAGAGCAAAAGAGAAGCTTGCTCGTATGTATGAAAACCTAGCGATGCAGGAATCATGAACGATTTATTTCAAAAATTACATAATGACCATGAGTTGCCTGAAGACCTTAAAAAGGAGGTGATGAAATCTTATGATACGTTTAAACTCGTAGCAGATATTTCGGACCTGTTTACAGATAAGTTCTTCAAAAGCACAGCTACCTTATTTTCTGGAGAGTCTTCGGAAGATGGAGATTCTAGCCAGAACAGAAATAAAAAAAGCGATGTTTAGAACATCGCTTAATTTTTATCTTTTAGTTTCCCGTATTTCTTCATCAAATCCAATACTTCTTTCTCGGGTAGTTCTTTAATTTCGTGTCCATCGCGTCCCTTGGTAGTTTCTGCCGCAAACAAAGAATTAATAATCGCTTCTTCTGTAGCTTCAATTGCACCTAAAAACAAAGGTGACAGATAATCATTCAAGATAAGTGTATTCTCAGTGGTGCTAGATTCACTGCTATAAGGTACTCTGTTTTCTTTGGCAGTGCTAAATGCAATTACATAATCTCCACTGCCATTAGAGGCAATTCCACCTGTTTTAGCCAAACCAAATGCAGCTCTTTTTGCTAATCGTTCTAAGTTTCTTGCATCTAGTGGCGCATCAGTCGCTACTACAATCATACAAGAGCCATCAGCATCATCTTTTAGTTTACCTTTTAAATAATATTGGTCAAGCTCAACACCTACAGGTACGCCATCAATTTGTAGCACACCACCAAAATTGGTTTGTACCAAAACACCAACAGTGTAGCCACCAGTGCTTTTTGGTGTTTTTCTAGAAGAAGTACCAATGCCACCTTTAAAACCAAAGCAAACTGTACCTGTACCTGCGCCAACATTTCCTTCTACTACTTCTCCGCTTTTGGCATTTTTTAAGGCTTCTAGCACATGGGCTTCTTTTACATGTCTTCCTCTAATGTCGTTTAAGAAACCATCATTCGTTTCACCTACTACTGCATTTACCGATCTTACCGAAAGATTTTCTTCTTGCTCTAAAGTATAGGTAATGAGCGCATTCATGGCATTAGCCACATTTAAGGTGTTGGTTAATACAATCGGGGTTTCTAAGTTGCCTAATTCTTTTACTTGAGTTGAGCCAGCCAGTTTACCAAAACCATTGCTCACGTGTATAGCTGCGGGCACTTTATCTTGGAAGATGTTTCCATCATGTGGAATAATGGCAGTAGCTCCGGTTCTAATGCTATCTGCTTCTATTATAGTGGTATGGCCAACTTTAACACCTCCAACATCGGTAATCGCATTGTATTTACCTGTTGGCAAAATGCCGATCTCAATGCCTTTTTCTCTGGTTTGTGCAGATAAACTAGAGAAATAAAATAGTAGTAATAGGGGTAATAGATATTTCATTTGAATGAAAGTTTATAGCTAAATAATATCTTTAGACTAGCCACCAAAGTACAGAGAAGCACACTGCAAAGCCGAAAATAGCCCCGCTAAAAACTTGTAAAGGAGTGTGAGTTTGTAAATACAATCGGGCTGTCATTAATAATCCGGCAAGGAAAATACAGGCTGCAATGGGGTAAATAAGCATGTGGAGTTCGTAGTAAACCCCTTTTATACAAAACAGAATGCCTAATACACCGCCAATGGCTGTACTGTGGATGCTAATGTTGAATATGGTTGATATAATGGTTACCAATGCGGTAGTGAGTGCAATGGCAATAATCATTGAACTGGGCAAAATATCCAGACCTACTTTGTCTACAAAGAAGTAGGTGATCATGGTA
>PBYL01000175.1 GCA_002729595.1 Thalassovita sp.
CCTAACTCAGTATCGTCAGTTAAATAGCGCATCATTCCAGATAACTTTAAAATGTATTCAGAAACACCTTCATGTTTTTTTAAAGACAAGCTGTAAAGAGAATTAAAAGCATTATACAGAAAATGAGGTTGCATCTGATTTCTAAGCAATTGCACTTTGGCAGTAAACAGTTCATCTCTTAACTTTTTATACTTGTTGAAATCATCCAATTTATTTACATAATATAATAGCAGATAAAATAACATTGCTAAGCCCAAAAAACTGGTGAAGAAATCAAAGGTGTGATTAAATAAAATGATGTTATCTGTTCTAATATCCTTTAGTATAGCCATGGTCAAAAGAATTAAGTTAGACAAAAATATATACCCAACTTTTTGCCATAAAGCTTCTAAATGAATTACATAAAAATAAAGGATATAAACAACGCATACGGAAATAAAATTTTCCATTGCATCGCAAGTAATAAAAAAAAACCAATCACCAGGTAAAATATCAAAAGCTCTTTTTAACAAGTATATAGTTATAACGGAAATTAATCCAAAATTGAAAGCTGATTTTATATAATATATGTTCTTTTCAGATAGGTATTTCATAAAGTAATTGCTACATATAGACCAAGTAAAGATAGATAAAATATGAGTAAATTCGATTGAGAAAAGTCTAGTGATAGCTAAGGGATGTCTATGGTGAACTATAGTTGGTCGATATCATTTTTTTGAGGGATCACACTCAGATACATTTAGTGAAAACTTAAATTTAAAAAAATGAAATTCTATTTTTTACTACAACTTCTGTTTCTATTTACTTCCATTGGGTTTAGCCAAACTTTAAGTTTAACAAAAGCCTCACCATTTACAGCGGTAAAATGGACTGATGAAGACCAACCTATTGTAAAATTCAATGATGAATGGTATACATTAATTAAGCTGGACAAGCATACCACTGAGGAGATTTTAGATTTTTGCAAAAAAGAATTTCAAGATAAATGGCAAAAGCGATTTTCGGAAGATTTGGTTGAAGTTTTAACAAAAATGGGTACTCCACCCAACCAACAGGTAGTGCTTATACTTAAAAAAGACTCAGACGAAATACAGGTTATGGGGACTTATTCATTAGCAAACAGGCAGAAAGTACATCAATATAATCAGCGAGACATACAAAAGAAGGAACTTAAAAAGATTACTTCTTCTCAGGCCATGGAAGATATAGACCATTTTTCCGAAATACTGACAAGCAAATCTTCATATATGCATTTAGCAGACTACGATTTCCAAAGTGAACTTGATAAGTTCAGAGCTAGAATATCTTCTAAATTAAAAGACAGTATTGACATAAATTACCTCACAAACGAATTAGCCAAAATAATGGCGGAGATTGGCGATCGACATTCCAGTGTAAGAAATACACGGTTTGATAAGGGGAACTATCCAACTTATGGTCTGCAATTACCATTTACTATTGCACCACTCAATAATAAAACGGTTGCTTTGCGAGCTATATCAGATGATGGAAATTATGAATATTTCCACAAAGATTTTCCCTTTGTTAAATCTGTTAACGGAATTCCTATAGATGTTTTCATCGATTCTATGGCATATAAATCTAGAAAAGCGCCACAACAAGCTAAGTTGTCAAGAGGTGTTACAGAGGTACAGCGTTTTGGAAGCCTCTATTTTAAAAACAATTTGAAATTACCATCCAAAATAGAAATTGTATTTACCAATGGTGAAACAGAGAATAGAGAAATCGTCTCCTTGGTGAATAATAGATTGGATTATAAATCTAAAATAGAAGAGCGTATTTTCCAGAATCTTCTGGAAATGTCAAAAGGTTATTTTCAAAATCTCTCTAAATTACTCGAAGGTGATATTGGATATATTTCAATTCTACGAATGTTTAGTTTTGATGATGTACCTGGATTGGAAGCATATATTGATTCAGTTTTTAATAATTTCCAAAAGACCAAGGCACTAATAGTTGATCTTCGATATAACCCTGGTGGAAGCAGGGATTTATTAAATAAGTTTGCAAGCTACATTATTCCAAAATCTCAATCTCCATGGATAGCCAATGTTGCCTATTTAAGAACTGATGAGGAAAGTATTCTTCACCATTCAATGTCTGGTCGATTTTTATATACTTATAACTCCGATCAATTTGATGATGCAGATAGAAAAGCAATAGATTTATTTTCTAAGAATTTTGCTACTGAAAAAAGATTCGATACTTTAAAATTTAGCAAACCCCACTATATGATTTTAAAAGCTGGGGCATCAAGCTACAAACAACCTGTTTATATACTTGTTAACGAACATAGTTTTAGTGCTGCTACCGTATTTACCAGTGCTTTTAAGGGTTTGCCCAATGTTAAGATAGTTGGTGTAACTACAGATGGCTCTAGCGGAAACTCAGATAGAATCTATTTGAAAAATTCAAAGATACGGGTTAGAGTTTCAACGATGCTTTCCTTTCAAAGAAATGGCAAAACATTAGATGGTAACGGTACAGAACCAGATATATACTTACCAGAAGAAAGTACTCAACTATTAGATGGTGCTGATATTCAATTACAAAGAGTATTGGAATTGATTAATAATCTTTAGGTTTATTGGAGCGAGTGAATCCAAG
Source organism: Thalassovita sp. (assembly GCA_002729595.1). Classification (GTDB taxonomy): domain Bacteria; phylum Bacteroidota; class Bacteroidia; order Cytophagales; family Flammeovirgaceae; genus Chondrinema. Next base: position 2,629 of record PBYL01000175.1, read on the forward strand.
TTTGTTATGAAAAGCATCTCAAAGCTTATTAAAATCCACTGGATTCACCCGCTATAAATTTTTATTAAACCTACTTATTAACTTCTGGCTTAAAGAAAGATAATACAGATATAAAAAGCTAATAACTATTTCAACTTTAGATTATCTAAAAAATCAATGATATCAGCCGAACCTGCTAACGATTCAGTAATTGTTCCTTTTTCATTTACTAGGTATAAAATGGGATAACCCGATATTCCATATTTGGTTTCAATATCTTTGCGGTCTGCAATTATAGGATATTCTACTTCATATCTATCAAAGTATTTTATAGTTCTTTCTTTAGAGTTGGAACCTAGAAAATTGATTAGCTGTGTATTGTTTCCTAATTTAAAATCAGCTTACGATAGGTTAATATAAAAATGTAGTGATCTAAAACTTCTCTATATTACGTAAGAAAAATGTCCAAGAATATTTTCTTTAGGCATAACAATATAAGTAACATTTGAAGTACACTTTAAAAGTCTTATGAAGAACTTAATTTAGTAGTGAAGACGGGGAAAATAAAAATTAAACCTAGGTATGTTTTCGCAGGGTTATGTGTAATATTTACATTGTATATATTTCTAAGTACAAATTTTATTGAACAGAATAATCTCAAAATGGAAAAATGCTTTAAAGTTATTACAATGGATCAGGCAGATGATATATTGAACAAAAATGCTTTGAAAGCAAATGACTTTAGTTTCCAGTTACAAACCAATTATGCATATATGTTTGAGATTGACGAAAAATGGCTTCTTATACCTAATCATTTTGATGGCGATTGTATCCTATTCGACAGTTTTGAATGTTATGATAATTTTTATAAAAATGAAACTTTCCCTGTTGAAAATAATGCGAAAGATATTTTTGAATACGAAGATTCAGAAATATTGAAAAGAATGGATATCCATTATCCAAAATATATCGAATATTTCAAAAAGGCACTTAATGACTCTACTATCGCAGTAAATAAGGAAAGTATCAAAAAGTGTTTTTTATATCTCAAAGAGAAAGATGCTAATCGTAAGTTAGTTACTATTGATGGTATTGCTTTCGTTGGTGTATTTGGCGAATATTTTAGACAAGAAAAAGGAGGGAAATGGGCTTATATCAAAAGATATGGACAATACAATCCATACTACGAACCTCATATTTATATTGAAGCTGAAGGCAAATTGATATCGGTTTATAATACTGTATTTAGATTTTTTGATGAAAAATTTGAAAAATTTATGCATAATACCATGACTTGGGGTTTTACTGGGTCTAGATTATCATCTCTTGAAAGAGATAAGATTGAGTATAAAATTTTCGATGCAACCAATAATGCCCAAGATAGCCTTCGTTTGGAATGAGGATGGGATTCATACTGTTATAAATAATCTACTGTAGATGTAATACATCAACATTGAGTGATATTCTCCACATATTTAAAAAAATAACCCGATCAATTAGTCTTTAATTCTGCTAAAAATAACCCATAAAAGCCCTTCTATAGCTCTAGAGATGCATTAATCAACTTTTCAACAACTTGTAGAAATAATTGGAATAATAATAGGCAACAGCTTAATAAATTAACCAATATAACTACAAACATGCAGCACTATTCTGGAGACCAGCATCCTAATATTATAGATACGATAGGAAAGACACCTCTTGTTAGATTAGAAAGATTGTGTTCTAATGCTGAGGTGAATATTTATGGAAAATTAGAAGCCTTTAATCCCGGTGGTAGCATTAAAGATCGCACAGCTAAGCAGCTGATTTCTTATGCTATAAATAATGGTAAACTCCATTTTGGTGATACTGTAATTGAGTCAAGCTCAGGAAATATGGCTATCGGTTTGGCTCAAGCATGCTTATATTATGGATTAAATCTAATTGTTGTAGTCGATCCACTTGTTAACCAACATACGGTTAAGATTTTAAAAACATATGGGGCTAAAATAGAAATGGTGAAAGAACCAGCTCCAATAGGTGGTTTTTTAACAGCTAGGCTTAACAAGGTAAATGAACTGTTAGATCGAGTTAAAAATAGTTATTGGCCAAACCAATATTCTAATCCTCAAAACCCGGTAGCTCATCACCAAACTATGAGAGAAATAGCAGAAAGTCTTTCAGGTAATTTAGATTATCTTTTTGCAGCCACAAGTACATGTGGTACACTAATGGGCTGTGCTGATTATATCCAAAAAAATAACTTACCAACTAAAATTATCGCAGTTGATGCAGCAGGAAGTGTCATTTTTGGGCAACCGGCAGGCAAAAGAAAAATTCCGGGTCATGGAGCAGGAAGACCATCAAACTTTTTGGAGAGAGATAAAATTTCTGATGTAATTCATATTACTGATGAAGAATGTGTAATAGGCTGTAAAAGATTATTAGAAAAAGAGGCGATTCTTTGTGGAGGTTCTTCGGGAGCTGTAGTAAGTGCCTTATTGAAAAAGTTACCTTATATACCTAAGAGATCGACCTGTGCTTTAATTTTTTGTGATCGTGGAGAAAGATATTTAGATACCATTTACAATAACGATTGGGTAAAAGAAAATATAGAACTTGAAAAAGTATTAGTTGCTTAGTTATAATTTTTTGGATAGAATTTCATGAGAAGAGTTTCAGTGTCAATCAACAAATGCCAGTATTTCAGGGCAAATAAAGAAATTTATAGAATAGGTATCATTGGTGGAGGGCCTAAGGGATTGTATGGTTTGGAGAGATTGCTTGCTAATTTGGAGCCCAACAAATTCAGTCAAAAAATCGAAATATATATTTTCGATAAAATACCCTTCGTTGGATCGGGCCATGTTTATAGACCAGATCAGCCTCATTATTTGCTAATGAATTATGCGAATAAGAATATAAATGCATGGTCTCAGTCTGCACCAAAATCTAAAGTAAAAGAAAAATTATCATTTATAGAATGGCTTCAAAAACATCCTCAGCTAACTAATCCATCACCAAACAGCTATTCTTCACGAGCAGTAGTAGGTTTATATCTTAACGATTGCTTCGAAAAACTTAGAGCTCATTATCAATCAAAGATTAGTATTAATTCTATTGTTGGGGAGGTTTTAGATATTGATTATCAACAAAATAGAAGTTCGATCATTTTTAAAAACTCAGATGAGAAGTTAAATCAAATTTCAGGCTTTAATCATATCTTAATAGCAACAGGTCATCCTTTACCTAAAAAACAAGAGAAGGAAAATGATCGATTTATAGATTTTATTTATCCAGTTAATAAGAAACTAGATAAAATAAATCCCAAGTCTAAGGTGGGTGTAAAAGGTATGGGCTTAACTTTTATAGATACAGTATTAGCACTTACTGAAGGTAGGGGAGGAATATTTATAGAAGATGAAAATGGTGAACTTCAATATGAGCCGTCTGGCAATGAACCTGAGATGATTTATCCCTATTCTAAATCAGGTTTGCCAATGATACCAAGACAAGCTTCCAATAACCTTGAGCAATATGAGCCTAGATATTTTAGACTGAACTCTATTAAAGACAGAGTAGATGGCAAATACAATTTTGAGCAAGATTTACTTCCACTTATAAAGCAAGAAATAATTTTTGCCTACTACGAATTGCTTTTTAATAAGTATAATTTAGAATTAAAATATCACAGCGACTTCGAGGAGGTTAATAAGCAAATCAAGTTTTTTCATCAAAAGTACCCACAAGAAAATCCATTTGATCTATCAGTACTTTTTTCTCCTTTTAAGGACAAAGAACAGATAACTAATAACTCCTTTGTAAAATACCTTGAGTTTTTAATAAAAGAAGCAGAAAAAGGAGAGATGGAGAGTCCTTTTGCTCGTGCAGCAAGTATATGGCGTCATCTGAGTAATTTGTTTAATCAAGCTTATTCTTTTGGAGGCTTAGAGCCAGCATCACAACAGATATTTGATTTGGAATATGCCGGACATTTTAATAGAACTGCCTATGGTCCTCCAACTATAAATTCAAAAAAACTGTTGGCTATAGCAAAGGCAGGTTATCTCAATTTTGATTTTTGCAAATCTCCCCAATCACATTGGGATGATACACAACATAGATTTATATTAAATAATAGAGAAGGCAGTGTAGTTACTTTAGATTATTTAATAGATGCCAGAATCCCTAAAATATCTGTAAAGCAAAATCCATCTTCATTATATCAAAATTTATTAAACCGAGGTCTAGTTCGTCCGTTTGAAAATCATGCTTTTTTTAAAGAACCTTATGAGCCAGGTTGTATAGATATCAATAGAAATGGTCACCCGATAAATGCTGAAAATCTCTTACTCGGAGATGTGTTGGTTACAGGTACTCCAACAGAAGGAGTTACTTATGACAACGATACACTTTCTACCAGTAGGAACGATTTTGTTAGTTCATGGGCGAGAAAAGTGAATGAAGACTACAAAAAAACAGTATTTACAAGTAATTATAGTTTATTTAAAAATTAATAGAAATGCACCAGCAAACCTTACCACCTTTAACTCCTATAATTTCTAATTGGATAAAAGAATTAATTAAAAAACCTGAACTTTTAGAAACTGCAATTGAAGAATATGGTTCTCCAATAAACATTCATAATACATTGCCTTTTAGAGAAAATTATAAGTTGTATCAAGAAGTATTTGACGAATACGGATTAGACAATTTGATATTTTTTGCCAGAAAAGCCAATAAGTGTAGAAACTTAGTTTTAGAGGCTAAGACTTTAGGTATGGGTATAGATACTGCCAGTTACAGAGAGTTGAAAGAAGCACTAGAATCTGATTTAGATTGTGAAAAATTGGTGGTGACTGCTGCAATTAAAGAACGAAAGCTAATTGAGTTGGCGATACAAAATGGAGTATTAATTATTTTAGATAATGAGGATGAATGCAAATTAACTCAACAAATAGCTGAAGAATTTAATATAAAGGCTCAGATAGGTTTACGAATAAGCGGTTTTAATTATCGAGGTTCAAAATTGTATAGTCGATTTGGGTTTGATATAGATGGCGTTTTTGATTTTATCGCAGAAAATTTTGGTAAACAAAAAGCTTTTAACAGCTTGAAGTATCAAGGATTGCACTTTCATTTAAATGGTTATTCTACTGAGCAAAGGGGAGCAGCCTGCTTACAATCTTTTGAATTGGCAAAGCAACTCAAAACCAATGGATTTGAAACTCACTTTTTGGATATAGGTGGTGGTTTTTTAATGAATTACCTAAGTGATAAAGATGAATGGGAATCCTTTAAAGAAACTTTACAATTGGCTGTAAAACAAAAAGTTGCTCCAATTACATTTCAAAACGATGGTTTAGGTTACCAAATAATAAATAATGAATTACATGGGGAATTAAAAACCTATCCATATTTTAATGAAAAGCCAAAGCAGTTTTTTTTAAGAGAAATTCTTAATTATAAAAATGGAGATAGTAAGACTGTGGCAGATTTGGCAAAGCAGTTAAAGATACAAATTCGAATGGAACCTGGTAGATCAATGCTAGACCAAGTTGGTTTTACTATGGCCAAAGTGGTCTTTCGAAAAAGAGATTCACAAAATAATTGGCTAGTTGGTCTTGAAATGAATTTTACACAGATGCATAGTTCAAGTGCTGATTTCCTCTTAGACCCAATTGTTTTAAATAAAGAACCTCAAAAGAATAAGGAAAAATGTGAAGTGTTTTTCACAGGTGCATATTGTCTAGAAAGAGACATTTTACTAAAGCGAAAGATTTCTCTAGATCAATTACCTCAAATTGGAGATTTGGTTATATTTCCCAATACGGCGGGCTACATGATACATTTTTTCGAATCAGAGGCACATTTATTCAATTTAGCAGCTAATATTTGGTCGCAAGTAGAAGGCTATACTTTATCTAAATTCATAAATGATGATGAATTGTCATATCCGACAGTAGCTGTTTAAAAAATGGATAAATGATGTTAAGGAATTTAATCTATCGGCTAATTATATTTCTTAAATGAATAGTAGAGTTCTGTTACTCGATGGGCAACAGTCTAGGCTACAATATGACAGAGAAATTTTTGGTAACTATCATTTTTCGCTAGAGTTCAAATGCAGAGAAAAAGGTTGGTCGCAATGTGAAGATTTGGGAATTTTAAAATAGCATATAATTGAAGTAAATTAGCCTGTAAATAATATTTATAGCTTATTGAAAATGAATTAAAATGATGTGGACTGCGAATAATGATAGGTATAACAATATGTTGTATAACCGTTGCGGTAACAGTGGATTATTACTACCTGCTATTTCATTGGGGTTATGGCATAATTTCGGGAATGATTTTACTCATTCTACAAAAGTGGATATATGTACCACTGCTTTTGATTTGGGAATTACCCACTTTGACTTAGCCAATAATTATGGTCCCCCTCCAGGAAGTGCTGAGATAGCATTCGGAAAAATATTACGCGAAGAATTTGCTGGCCTTAGAGATGAATTAATTATTTCTTCCAAAGCAGGTTATCTAATGTGGCCTGGCCCTTATGGAGAATGGGGAAGCAGAAAGTATATCACTGCAAGTTGCGATCAATCTTTAAAAAGACTTGGTGTAGATTATGTAGATATATTCTATTCTCATAGATACGACCCAAATACGCCCTTAGAAGAAACTATGTTGGCTTTAGACCAGCTAGTGCGCTCTGGAAAAGCATTGTATGTAGGGATTTCTTCCTATAATTCTCAAAAAACAAAAGAAGCATACGAAATTTTAAAAGCTCTAGGGACTCCATTTATAATTCATCAACCTAGTTATTCGATGCTTAACAGGTGGATAGAAACAGATGGCTTAGTGGATACCCTTGAGGATTTAGGAATAGGTTCAATTGTCTTCTCTCCTTTAGCTCAGGGAATGCTTACTAATAAATACTTAAAAAATATTCCAGAAGATAGCCGGGCAAGTCAAGGTAAGTCTCTTCAGCAGAATTTCTTAAGTGAAGAGAATTTACAACGAATTAGAGCTTTGAATGAGATCGCTTCTAACAGGAATCAAACTTTGGCACAAATGGCTATATCTTGGGTTTTAAGAGGAGGCCGAGTAACATCTGCACTAATTGGTGCTAGCAAACCTCAACAAGTTATCGATTGTGTGGGTGCTTTAAAAAACTTAGAGTTCACCCCCGAAGAATTGACAGAAATTGATAAGTATGCTAAAGACTCTGGAATTAATCTCTGGAGTAAATCTTCAGAACCTGAAAGTTAAAAAGTAAAAGTGTGGCAAGAAGTTCTCGATAAAGAGGACTTCTTTTTTATTTGAAAGAAAACCACTACTCCCTCACTCATATTTATGGATAGTTTGCTGTATATGACATAAAAGAAATATATACAATATGGGAGTAACTAAGTGAAATTTGAGTCCTATGTTATAAGCTTAACTAATTAAGTCGATCATATTTTTTAGTTGTGAAAGGTTTAACCGTGAGTATTTAAAAAGCTGACACTCCTTCGATAGATATATTTATCAAATGTTAATTGGATGTATGATTTCAAGAAAATTTGATAATTTTATTATGCATAAAAAATAATGATTGATGGTAAAAGATATATACAAATATTTACCAGTACTACTTCTACTAGTGATATCCTCACATTTATTAGTTGCTCAAAAAAGAAAGCATGTTTATCTTCATAGTTTTACAAGTATTGATATTGAAGACAATAGACATGTAAGTTTTTTCTTTTTGCTAGGTCATAACTATAGTGGTTTCCGAACGTCTATACAAGAAGGAATGAAAAAATCAGGATTTAGTGGGATTCAATATTCTTCATTAAATAATCAAAGAATTGTTTATCCAGTTCTTCAAGAACGTCTGGAAATGGGAGTCGGAGTTTCTGCAGGTTTATCTTCAAAAAGTGGTGTAAACTTAAAACTCGAAATGAAAGACTGGATAAAAGTTGTTGGTTATAATATAAATGATGGCGAATTTGCAATAGACAGTCAATTAAGAACAGCCTCATTAAATTATATTTATAGATTTAAAGGTAACCGAAGTGAAGTGGCAATAGGTCCAACATTTTTTAATCACTATGTAAAAGCTTCTAACAATCAAAAACAGGAGAATTATGGAATGGGCTTCGAGTGTTCTTATTTATATAAAATAAATACTTTAAGAAAACCTTGGGAATTGGGTTTCAAAACGGAGTTTTGTTGGATTCCACAACAAGAAATTGGTCCCTTTGAAACTAATATGAACGATACTTTTAATACTATTAAAGTAAATCCAAACCTTCTTTCTATTGGTGTAGTATTAGGGGTTGGCTGGAAAAGCTTAAATTGATATATAATAGATTAACAGTGGTTTAATGAACTATGAGATTTCTTGTTTAAAGGATTATTTTATATGTCGTGTATCGATTGTCAGTAGTTGTTGATTCTTTACCCAAATGAACCAATCACAAGCTCCAAATGCAACTTGTGATTGATTAAAAAAAGACAATGTTATTGATCAGGTTTTCTGATAGTAAATAGTTTGGCGGCATATGCATAATGCCCAACAGTATTTATTCTTTTCTCAAATGCTTCAAAAACATCTTGCTTTATGTTATTAATTATATGTTGATCGGTCGTTTTTAATGCAGCTACAATAGGAGGAACAACATCGTTCATGAAGTTCCAATACTCGCTGGCAGATGCACAGTTCATAACACCTTCAATGTCTTTTTCTATTCCATTAGTTACATCTTGCTCTGCAAATAATGCTGTTAAAAAACTGGGAGTCGAACATCTAAATAGCCCTGGAGCCTGAGGCTTTGGTACGGGCATTTCCAAATAATTTTTTAATGCTCCCATTATCGTGGTGATCCAATTGTTTTTGGCAGGTTCTGCCCAAACGGTGGTTACCAATACTCCACCAGGTTTTAACACACGCAACATTTCACGAGCGGCCAATTTCATATCTGGGAAAAACATAAAACCAAGTCTACAACTAATGGCATCAAATGTATTGTCTTCAAATGGGAGATTGCAGGCATCTGCTACTTTAACACTAAAGTTGTTCAAAGACATGGCTTGTGCTTTTGTTTCTGCTATGTGCAGCATTTGCTCAGATAGATCTATGGCTGTTACCGATCCACCTTTATTTACTGTGGCTGCGATAGTTAGTCCAGGCTCACCTGTACCCGTGGCAATATCAAGAACATTATCTGTAGGTTTTAAAGATAGTTCATCTATAATACATTGACCTTGTTGCCTAAGAAATCGCATAGTAAATTCATCCCATCTTTTCCATCCGTCTGAAAATGAATTCCAAGAGTTTCTTTGGGTTTCTCTTATTTGAATAAGTTCTGTATTCATGATTTTAGATATTTTAGATTGAAATTGTTCTTTGTTATTAAGCAAGGTTCACTTGTACATCCACTGGATTGATTAGTGAATTAAAAACTGGAGATTGTTTGGCAAGAGTAATTAGCTCCTTCTTCGTTTCGTTATCCACTCCTTCAATATCAAATGTTACTCTGAGTTGTGAGAATTCTTTCTTTGTATTTGCATCGAGTCCTAAGAAACCTTTGAGATCTACATCTCCTTCAATTTTAGAAGATACTCCACCTATTTCGATTCCACGAGCGGCTGCCAACAGTACCATTGCAGTAGTCATACAGCTTAATAAACCATAGAGTAATATCTCACCTGGATTGGCACCTTTATTATTGCCCAATAAAACTGGGGGCTCATCATGGTCATATATAAAAGGTTCTGTACGGCTGGTATCTTCTTGGCAGGCGCCATAAAATCCCTGAATGTAACTGCGATTATGTGCTCCACCCATCCAAGTATTTGTAGCTCTTAACTCGAATTGTGAAATTTTCGGATTTTCCTGAATTGCGTTTACTGTACCAAAAATTGAATCTTGAGGAAAGCCGTTTACTGTTTCATTTAATACTTCCATTGCTTTAATTTTTATTTTTTTAAATTAGTTACAATGCAAAAGTATAAGCAAACCTAGCCCTAGAGATATACTCAAAAGTTCATAAAATCAACAATTCGGTTCAATAAGAAAAAATGAGTGAATACTAGAAGTTTATTGATTGTGCTCGCGGTATTGCAGAGGAGTTTTTGCAAATCGGTTTTTAAATGCTCTAATAAAACTGGAGGGTTCTTCGAATCCACATTCAAACCCGATTTGATTAATAGTTTTATCTGAAGTTTTAAGTAGGTGGCACGAAAAAGCAAGACGTTTTTCTGCTAACCATTTGCCAGGAGTGGTATTATACAATTCTTGGAAACACCTTTTAAAAGAGCTGAGACTCATGTGACACAAAGCAGCATATTGTTCTAAGTTTAGGCAGTAGGCAAAGTTAGCTTCCATAATCTGCTCTAATTGAGCACTTTGGCTTTTGTTTAGTGATAGCAGATAGCCAGCAAGTGTTTGGTGATTAGACCGGGTGAAAATATTGAGTAAAAGTTCTTCAAATTTTAAATGCAGTAAGTGTTTATCGGGGTAGGATGGAGAACTCATAAATGCTGCAAGGGAATTGATATAACCTTCCAAATAAGCATCAAGATCAATGCGTATAACAGCATCAGTTTGTTTATTTGCTTTTTGTTTCCCTTTATTGATGAGGGTAGAAAACCGCTGAATGAACTTTTGGATGAAATCATCAGGTATAAAAACCATAAGTGCACAGTAGTCTTCGTCAAAATATTGATGGACAAGGTTAGCCCCCTTTTTTACGAATAATGAGTCACCAGCTTCAACTACATAGTCGTTGTAAATGCTTCGCCACATTTTTTTGCCAGAGGTAACAAATACAAAGTAATTGGCATCTGACCATATTCCTGCTTTTACCTCTTGTACCAAACACTTATACTCTATAAATAGTAATTCATTGATTTCAAGCTTCTTAAAATCATTACTATCCTTTAAGTATCCGTATAGGTCAAGCATTTTCTTTTTTAAATGGTTTATCTATTCAAAAGGATTAAGAGGTATAAGCCACCTGTATCATTTGCTATCGACAATTGTAACAAACTCTAAATGTAATCTAACACATTAATTTTAATTAAATATAACTTTAAAAGTTTTTAGAAGGTAGGTTATCGTTTCTAGTGATTACTGGCTTTTAAATTTTTTAATAGAAAGTATACCAGTTATAATCATTGTCAGTATAATAAACACTCTTACTATTGATAATACATTTTGTCTTTCAGAAATAAGATCTTCTATTACTTTAGAATTTTCTGGGGTAAAATTAAATGGAGGATACATTACCCGACCGACACCTAAATGCCAGATATGGTAAGATATTAAAGTTATCAAGAAAGTACAGGCAATCAATAATATCATATTTGGAAGCATTAGCTCAAAGCCTGAAATAATCTGTCTAGTTAAGTAGGTAAAATATATTAGCCATAATAATATAACCCAAAAGATATTAAAATTTGTAGTGTCTAAATAGTCATAGATAAACTTTAAATTAATTATCCCACTACTCAAACTTTCAATTTCTAAAAGGATTCCAGCAATAACCAATAACCCTAAAAGGATTGATAATTCCTTTGTTAATAATTTAAGTACATTCATAAATTCAACTAGCCGTAATTAACTACTTCGATCTAGCATCAAAAAAACTTATTTGTGCAATATCATCTTGTAAACATAAAAGGAAAATATAAGCACTATGTCAATTTCATGAAGATATGTTAGTACAATGAAAATATTTGCTTTAGCTTATCAGTCTTGTGCAAATAAAAGCTGGTCTAACCCAATACATACAGCCATCTACCAACTTTGTGGAAAAGCAATACGATATGCTTTTGATAAAGGTATCTTGAATGACTCAGATCTTTGGTTAGAAGATCAATTGTTTTGGGAAAAACTACTGAATGGTTCAGATTCCAATTCGGTTTTAAAGAAAATGATTGATCAGATATCAAAGATAGACAAGGTAAAGCAAGTCACAAACCAAGAAGAAGCTGATCTGGTGCTACAACATAACTTCGATGGGTTGATCCGGAAATTTTTGTTGACAATACCTTATTTAGACTTTCTGAAAAAGATATTGAATATAAAAAAGAAGTAGACAATTATTTGAATGTAAAACACACTAAAACTTTTGTTAAATTAAATGACAACATAGTTTTATGATATTAGCACAAAATAGATAGTAAGCTTGAGTTTACCATCAGAAGGATTATTTTACCGTGGAAATTTGTAAGTCTACATCAAGATGATACATTATTTATGTTGCATAAATCCCCCCTGTCCACTTCACCTTGCATTTTGCCCGCCTCCCTTTAATATTACTTAGATAGCCGAACTACCTTGCTTTGTTTTGCACAACAAAATGAAGTTATGAGGTATATTATTTTAATATTATTTATTGGATGTATAGCAAGTGCGCATGCACAGACGGGTTTCACATTGAGTGAGTGTATTGATTATACCCTGAATAATCATCCGACACTTTCAGTCTATGAAAACAATAGATCTATTGCTCAAGCACAATCTAGCCAAAGTGTAGCTAGCTACTTGCCACAAGTTACAGGCTCAGCTAATTTTACTGATAACCTAAAACTGCAAACAACCATTTTGCCCGCAGGAGCTTTTGGTCCAGAACCAGCAGAAGTTCAATTAGGTACTCAGTTTAATACTGTAGTTGGTGTAGATTTTAGCCAAACAATTTACGATCAATCGAAGATTACAGGCATAAAAGCAGGTAAGCCTTACGAAGAGATGACCAAGTATCAAGAAGAGCTCAATAAAGAAGCAATCACCTATAATACAGCCAAAGCGTATTTTCAAGTGCTTACTTTTAAAGAGCAACTTAGTTTACTGTATTCCAATCAGGAAAAGTATGAGGAGATGCTTTCGGTACTCCAATATCAGTTTGAAAAGGGAGTAGTCTTACAAAAAGATGTAGATCGAGCGAAGGTAAATCTCAATTCAATCAATTACCAAATTGAAGATGCAACTACTAAAGAACAACTGGCACTCAATACCCTAAAAAATACGATGGGCATGCCATTAGATAGCACATTGTTAGTACAAGAAGCTATTAATTATGAGCTGTTTGCTACAGCAGATATGCAAAGTGATTTATCTCTAGAGAGACTGACTGAAGTTCAAATAAATAAAAAGCAAATTGAACTTCAAGAGATAAATCTGCAAATGCAGAAAGCCAAGTTTAGTCCAACTTTAGACTTTGTAGGCAAGTATGGCTCTCAAGCTTTAAGTCAAGATTTTGATGATGCATTTTCAGACTGGAGGAGCTTTTCTTATGTAGGTCTTTCACTTAAACTGCCATTATTCACAGGATTCAAACGTAGCAGTCAGGTTAAAGAAGAAAAGTTAAATCTGGAAAACGAACTCACGAATTTTGAGATCAACAAGAGAGATTTAAAGTTACGCTTCGAAAATGCTCAAACATCTGTAGGTACAGCTTATAGTTCTTTCCAGAGCAATCGAGATAATATGCAATTGTCTAAAAAATTACTCGATGTAACGGAATATCAATATCAGCAGGGAGTGGCTAGTTTAACAGACTACCTCAACGATGATACTGCCTACAAAACAGCTCAGACAAATTATATCAATAGTCTTTACAACTTAATGGTAACCCAGTTGGATTACCAAAAATCTCAAGGCTCACTATTGCAATTTATAAACACTATTAAATAAGAAATATGAAGAAGTTTATCATACCAAGTGTAATTTCATTAGTCATTATACTGGCCATTGTATTTAAACTATTCAGTAATAAAAGAAAAATCGATGAGGCCAAAGAGCCTGTGGATCGTACTGAAATTCCTGTTTCGGTAAAAGTTACTAAAGCAGAGAAGAAAGCATTAGACATCAATGTGCATTACCCGGCAACTACAAAACCTTATGAAGATGCCAAAGTTTATAGCCAGTCTAGTGGAATAATAGATAAGTTAAATATCGAATTGGGTAATACAGTTTCAGAAGGTCAAACTCTTGGCAAACTCGATACTCGCCTTTTGGAAATTAATCTAAAAGATGCTGAAATAGCTTTGGAGAAAGCCTCTGACGACTACGAGCGAGCAAAAGACCTCTATGAGAATGAAGCAGGTGTTAAAGTCGATATGTTGAATGCCAAGACTAGTTATGATAAGGCACTCAATCAGGTAAAACTTATTGGGCAACAGATTGAGAATGCACAGATAATTGCGCCTATTAAAGGAATCATCTCTTCGCATACTGTAAAAGGAGGTGAGTTCATTAATCCGGGGACTCCAATTGCATCTATCAACAATGTGTTTTTGCTGAAAGCAACTGTATATGTAATTCAAGAAACAGTGTACCAACTAGAATTGGGGCAAAAAGCGATCATTACAACCCCTGTTTTCGATCAAGAACAATTTACAGGGGAGATCATTTTTATTAGTCCTATAGCTGATGCCAACCATAATTATCAGGTCGATTTATTGGTGCATCAAAAAGATAATATTCATCTAAAAGGAGGGACAGATGTGCAGGTTTCATTCAATACCATGATGCGTAAAGATGTATTGCAAATCCCGAAATCTGCCTTAATGGTGGATGCTGATGAACCTTATGTATTTGTAATAGATAATGAGACCGCAGTTTCAAAAACAGTAAAAACCGGAGCCACCAGAAAAGATCAAGTGGAAGTAATTTCTGGAATTAGTGTAGGTGATGTAGTAGTTACAAACGGCCAGATCAATTTGAGAGATGGGAGTAAAGTGAGTATCATTAAACAATAAGCGCATGTCAATAACAGAATTATCTATAAAAAGACCATTACTGATCTGTACCATATTTACTGGGTTGATCTTGTTTGGTATTATTTGTTACACGAATCTGAATTACAACTTATTACCTAGTTTCGATACGGGTAATCTAAGTATACGTACTATCTTGCCAGGTGCTTCACCACAAGAGATAGAAACAAAGGTGACCAAACCAATTGAAGAAGCGGTAAGTACAGTTGAAGGGATTGATATTATCACCTCAAGTTCATTGCAAAATGTATCTGTAATTCAAATTACGCTAAAGTCAGGGGTGGATGAGATCGAAGCACAACAAGATGTAGAACGGAAAATTACCCAGATTAAATCCACTTTGCCGGACGATATTGATGACCCGATTGTGAATCGATTCAGTACAGATGATTTTGCGGTGCTTAATATTTCAGTTTCAGCAAATGTTTCAGATAAAGAGTTGTACGATCTAATTGATCAAGATGTGAAACCCGGTTTGAGCAATGTAATGGGTGTGGGCGATATCAATATTATTGGAGGTCAGCAGAGAGAAATTAAGATTTTGCTCGATAATGATAAACTTCAGATGTATAGGCTTTCTGCAAAGCAAGTATTCCAAGTAATTGCCGGGAATACAGCATCATTACCCGGAGGTAACATAAGTAACGAGACAGAAAATTTATCCATCACCATTAATGCTGATTATAACCAAATCGAACTCTTACATAATCTGGTAGTGAAAGACGATGGAGCAGGAAGTCGTATTTTGCTTTCAGAAGTTGCTACGGTAAGTGATGCGCAAGAGCAAGTAGAAACGATTAACCGGATTAATGGAAAATCGGCAATTGGAGTACAGGTTTTTAAAACTGGTGATGCCAATGCGGTAGAAGTAAGTGAGTTGGTTAAGGAAAAACTAGCTGAACTGAAAGAGCTTTATGCTGATCAAGGTTTTAGTTATGAAATAGCTTTAGACCAATCGATTTATACTTTAGACTCAGCAGATGCAGTAATGCATGATTTGTTTTTGGCAGTGCTAATTGTTGGTGTGGTGATGTTATTTTTCCTGCATAGTTTGAGAAGCGCTCTGTTTGTTTTGGTGGCCATTCCATCAGCAATGATTCCAACTTTCATCTTAATGTATTTAATGGGTTTTTCTCTAAACCTGATGACATTATTGGCCTTATCACTGGTTGTGGGTATTCTAGTAGATGATAGTATCGTGGTGCTCGAAAACATCTTCCGTCACTTGGAAATGGGCAAAGAAAAACGAAAAGCATCACTTGAAGGTAGAAACGAAATTGGCTTTACAGCAGTAGCTATTACACTGGTAGATGTGGTTGTTTTCTTGCCAATGGCTTTTGCAGGTGGACTAATTGGTGGTATATTGGAAGAGTTTTCACTCGTAGTAGTAGTCTCTACATTGATGAGTTTGTTCGTGGCATTTACTCTTACACCAATGATGGCTTCCCGATTTGTAAAACTGGAACATCTTACCAGAGATAAAATGTGGGGAAAGATAATGCTGGGTTTTGAAGACATTATCAATTACCTAAAAGATAATTATGGTCAGTTGCTTCATTGGACATTGCATCACAAAAGATACTTTTTTATTCTAGTGATAGCTCTCATGATTCTTTCAGTCGCTTTAGTACCAGCCGGTTTTATCGGAGCTTCTTTTGTGGGTAGTAGTGATAGAGGAGAGCTTGCCATTCAATTAGAAACATCAACTGAAACCCCAATTAGAGAGACAAACTTATTGGTAAAAGAAGCTGAAAAACTTGTATTGGCTCATCCTGAAGTAAAAACAGTTTACACCTTGGTGGGTACACAAACAAGTGCAAAAGGAAATACCGAAAACATTGCAGAAATGTCTGTTTCATTGGTAGAGAAAACCGAACGTAACTTTAGTTCAGATGAGTTCGGTGTAATGGCCAGAAATGAAATAGAGAAGATTCCCGGCTTACAAGTTACAGTAATCCCAACAAGTATTACTGGTAATGTAAATGCACCTATCCAAGTAGTAATTAAAGGCACAAAGAAGGAAGATGTGTATAAAGCAGCAAATCAGGTAAAAGAGTTGGTGGCAAGCATTCCGGGTTCCGATTATGTGAGATTTAGTACAAAAGGTTCTACCAAGCAAATACAAGTTACTCCGAATCGCGAAAAAATTGATTTGTTAGGTTTAAACTTAGCGGATGTTGCTCAATCAATCCAATTAGCTTTTAATGGTAATGACAATATCGATTTTATGGATGGTGATGATACTTATAACCTGAAAGTAGAAATTGACCAAGGTGATAAGAAAAGTATTGATGCTATCGAAAATCTGGCTTTAAGTAACAGAAATGGCCAAATGATTAAACTGAAGCAAGTAGCCGATGTTGAGCAAATTACAGGACAATACATACTTCAAAGAACTAACAGACAAAGTTCTATTACAGTGACATCTTCGGCAGTTGGCAGACCATCTGGTGACATTGTAAACGACATTAAAGCCAAGTTAGAAGAAACCGATTTGCCATCAGGCATAGAAGTATCATTTGAAGGTGATGCTAAAAACCAGCAGGAATCTTTTAGGAGTTTAGCTTTTGCACTCATCATCGCAATGGTATTGGTCTACATGGTAATGGTGAGTTTATACGAGAGTTTGGTGTATCCATTTATTGTAATATTCTCTGTTCCAGTCGCATTAATTGGGGCATTACTGGCACTGGCACTTACCATGAATCAACTCACAATTTTTACCATTATCGGTATGATCATGCTGCTTGGTTTGGTTACCAAAAACGGGATTCTGATTGTCGATTTTGCCAATCATTTAAAGGAAGAGGGAAATACCATAGTAGAAGCATTGATAGAAGCAGGCAAGGAGCGTTTGCGACCAATTATAATGACCACATTTGCTATGATCTTTGGTATGCTTCCATTGGCTATATCGCAAAGTTCAGGCTCAGAGTTTAAAAATGGGATGGCTTGGGTGCTCATTGGCGGGCTTACAAGTTCCTTTCTTTTCACATTGTTTTTAGTGCCATCGGTTTATTTGGTAGTAGAAAACCTAAAGGTGAAACTACAGCAGAAAAGAGGAATGGCAGTAGAGGTTAAGCTAGAATAAAGGTAACAAAAGCCATAGAATCAAACACAAAGGATTATTCGAGTTAGTGAGTTTTTAAATCAGAATTTATTCTAAATATGAAATATTTATTGTCTGTTAGTCTGGTCTTTTTTGCGACTCAAGTACTTGCACAAAAAATGAAATTGGCAGGAGTAGAGTATGTAAATTACCCGAAGGTAAAAGTTAAAGACGATGGTGAAGATTTCGAAGTCGCCTTTCAGGAGTTTTTGGTTTATGCTAATTATCCTAAGGTCTTAAAAAACAAAAAGACAGTTTTAATTAATGGATTTAGTTATGCATTTGTAAAAAGTCAATTGTATAATGACAATCTATCTATCGATAATTCAGAAATATTTCATAGGATTGCTTATACGATTACAGCCATTCATCGGTGGGATGAGGATTGGACTTTGTCAGCTAGATTGGCTCCAACTTTGGCTTCCGACTTTGAGGAAAAATTCAGTAAAGATGATTTTATTCTTCAAGGTTCTTTGCTGGCAGTTAAAAACTTAAATCAATATAAGAAATTTGGAGGAGGGCTTATATACACTACCAGACTTGGTAAACCCTTTTTGCTTCCTGCTGTGCAATACTATTACGAAAAAGATAAACATTATTTCCATGCTTTTTTTCCAGCATTTATCGATTATGCATATCATGCTGGTGCTAAAGAAAAATTAGATTTAGGTTTTAGAATAGGTATAAACGGTTCAAATTTTAATGTTGGTCAATCTACTTATACCAATGCTGAGGTTGATCGATTAAATTATGTGAGGGTGAACATAGGCCCAACGATCACTTACAAACTCACAAAAATGCTACAATTAGAAGCATTTGGAGGGTTGAATGCAAAACGAATTTACAAGTTTGAAGATGCTCAAGGAAATACCTTCGACTTCGATTCTGAAAGATCGCCTTTTATTAATATTGGTTTAACGGTTGTTCCAGATAGAAAAAGAAAAAATTAAATTAATTAGATTGTAAATGAATTATGTAATAGAAATCTAAAAATCAATTTAATGAGATTAAACTCAGTACAAAAAACACTATTTAAGAAGGCACTTTACACTTCACCTCTAATGGCTGTACCTAGTTTATCGCCAATCATGATAAAGTATGAAATCCCTTTTCAAATTTTCTTTTATGCTGTATTGATCCAAAGTGTAGTCGTGTTTTGTTTATGGTGTTTTAATATAGGACTGATTTCGATCTCTTTTGGGAATTTGTCGGAGCAGAAAGAAAACTTTTGGAGATATCTTATTAGTTATATTTTTGCCTTAGCTGTATTAATTTTAGTGAGAGAAGTTCTACTAGCATGGACACATACTCAACACTTTAAGATTACATTTCCCAATAAACCAACAATTGAGCAAAGAATTCCTTATTATGCTTTTGTACTAAGTTTTTCTTTAAATTCAGTTATATTAATTATCCAAGATCTAATTACCATTAGAGAGAAAAAAGCCATTGCAGATTTAGAAAACTCGCAGCTTAAATTGCGAAATGCAGAGATTATCAATCAAGAACTAAAGCAACAAATACATCCGCATTTCTTATTTAATGCATTAAATACATTGAAAACACTCATTCGCAAAGAGCCAGATTTAGCAGAAGATTATTTGATTAGGTTATCAAATTTTTTGCGGTTTTCAGTATCAACCACTAAAGCTAATACTGTTAGGCTCAAAGATGAGCTAGATATGTGTATCGATTATCTTGAAATGCAAAAAACGCGTTTTGGAAACACTTTGCAGTATAATAACAAGATTCCGAATGAGCAGTATGAGTCAGGTTTTGTACCTATATTTTCAATTCAACTTTTGCTAGAAAATGCCATAAAGCATAATGCGATGTATCGGAACTCTCCACTTCATATTGAATTGTTGTATGAAGATGGCAGAATTAGGGTGACTAATAATAAACAGGAGCGGAGTAAAGATGAATCTTCGACTGGTTGGGGTTTAGAAAACCTTGTAGAACGATATCGGTTACTCTCAGGAGATAAAGTGATTATACAAGCTGATGAAGAAAGCTTTTCTGTAAGTATAAAAGTATTAGATTATGAAGATTGTAATTATAGAAGATGAACCTCTTACAGCAGAAGATCTGATTAATGCAATATTGGAGGTAGATGCTTCGATACAAATTGTGGCTCAGTTAGAATCTGTTTTGGAATCTGTAGCGTATTTTCAAAATAACAAAATGCCCGATCTTATTTTTAGCGATATTCAATTAAGTGATGGCTTAAGTCTGGAAGTATTTAAGAAAGTAAATATATCTGTGCCGGTTATTTTTTGTACTGCGTATGATGAATATGCCATACAAGCATTTAAAGCAAATGGGATTGATTACATTATGAAACCCTTTTCACGAAAATCTGTTGCTGATGCACTTTCTAGGTTTCAAATGCTCAAAACTAACTTTTCTCAAAATAGCCTTCCATATCAAGATGTGATGAATGCTTTATCACGAAAAGAAAGCACTACAGCTTCTGTGTTGGTGTATCAGAAAGATCAGATTATCCCAATAAGTATAAAAGATATTGCCTTGTTTTATATTGATAATGAACTCACACATCTGATCACATTTAAAAATGAAAGTTACATTATAGAAAACAATCTTGATCGCTTAGATCAAATAACTGGTAGTAACTTTTACAGGATAAATAGGCAGTATCTTGTAAATCGAGAAGCTATTAAAAGTGCATCGCGGTTTTTTGGGCGTAAATTGGTGGTAAGCTTATTAATTCCATACAAAGAAACTATTCTAGTTAGCAAAGCCAAAGTCACCTCATTCCTAAATTGGCTTTCTGGGAATGTGTGATTTTAAATGCTAGTGAATAAAAATACTTTATTATACATTTTAAAATGAAAATAGATAGGGATTATTGATCTTAATAAATGATCCTTTTTTTAAGTTTAAACATCTTTATCGTCAAATTGAAATGACCTCTATTAATTGGTTCATAGTTTTTATTTGTAAGTATTACATGTGGATTTACTGTTATTCGAAATCGATCACTTCCAAAACCCATCATAGGAATCAATCTTAATGTTCCATTTTTAAAATCAGTATAATAAGCTAAATCTGTCCCGACACAGATACCGCCAAAACCTAATATTACTCCCGCACGAGGTCCGATTAAAAAAGAACTCGTATTAATTCCAATGTCAAATCCTGAACTCAAAGAAGAGAATCCTCCATGCCTTCCATAGCCGAAATTTTGTCTTTGAATTCTAATTTCAATCAAGTGGAATTTTTTTTTGGACTTTTCAGGGCTATAATTATAGCCTAAACTAGTTGACAGTTCAACATAATTATTAGTGTCTACCTGGGCTAGCAAAAGTGTATCTTGTCCTTTACAGTTTAACTTTATTATAATTAGCAACAAAAGAGTTATCAGGACTGTCTTCATTGAAATACTACGAATAAATTGTTGTATAACATTAAAAAACTACCATTCAACATTAATAATATTCCAAAACCGCTCTACTAAATAACTTGGCTCAAGGTCGTTTCTAGTAGTTAGCCACCATTCTATTAAGCCCGCACCGGCCGAAATGGTAGCTTGCATTATAATTTCTTTGTCTATTGGATCTTTAATGGTCTTGCTTTCAACAAAATCATTTAATCCTACCCGTAATATTTCTTCCATCCTTTTCCTAAAAAAGGTATTGTCCTCTCCAACTAACATCACCTTATAAAACGCTGCATTAGCATTCAAATAATCAAAAGTGGTAAGCATTGCTTTTTTAGAAGTGAATAACTCTTGACTATCACCTGTGCAACTATTCATGAGCTGTTTGAGGTGCATATCAATACACTGTTCTCTCAACTCAAATTTATCCTTAAAGTGAAGGTAAAAAGTGCCTCTGTTGACGTCAGCTTCTTTTGTGACCATCGCAATAGATAATTTTTGAAAAGGATGCTCGACCATTAATTTCGTGAAAGCATCAAATAAAGCCTGCCTCGATTTTCTTACTCTTCTGTCCATTTTTTATTGTGTTTATCTATCTGTACTACTCAACAGTTTTCCTTAAAATGTTTAATAATCAGCATATGAGGTTTATAATTTCTTAAATCTTTCAGCGAAGATAAATAAACACTTGTTGATAAATAAGCAGTCGTCTAATTTAGTCATCAAAATTCTTAATTAAAGTGATGTCCAGTGTTGTTTGTAAAGGTCATTTTCTAAAAAAAAATTAAATTATGATGACAATTTCATCCTTGAAAAAGGAAACTAAAAATCAGGAAATAGAAGGTTTACCTGATCCCCCATATGTAATGATGTCGTTGTTAGGTTATCAAAGTCAACTGAAACCATTGGTTGAGCCAGGTATTCATGTACTGCAATATCAACTCATAGCCCAATCAGAAAACAATTGGTCAATCAAGCTACATGCACCTATATCAGGTATCGTAGATGTAGTTGAATATAATGGACAAAACTACATTAAGATCACCAATGATTTCAAAAATGAAAGAATGGTATGTGTACCTCCAAAACTAGCAGCGCTCAACAATCAGGATATTTTAAGAGTGATAAGAGATGCAGGAATTGTAGGCAGCGGAGGTGCTGGATTTCCAACACACATTAAATATGATGTTGCAGATAGACCTATTACTCATTTCATAATTAATGGTGCTGAATGTGAACCTTACCTCAGTGCAGATTATTCACTAATGAATCAAGAAGAAAATCATTTATGGAAAACTGTACAGGTAATTCAAAAACTAATTAAAGCTAAATATGTAATCCTTGCTATTGAAAAACAAAATCGAGAATTAAAAAAGAAGATTGAACATCAGATTTCTCAACTGAATATTAATATAAAAGTTCAGCTACTTGGAAACGATTATCCGCAAGGTTCAGAACTACAGCTGATTAAAACCGTCACAGGGAAAATAATTCCGAAGGGTAGTATTCCTGCTCATCATGGTGTGATTGTTAGTAATATTGGTACTATAAAAGCTATTGCCAATGCATTGTATCAAGGT
Source organism: Thalassovita sp. (assembly GCA_002729595.1). Classification (GTDB taxonomy): domain Bacteria; phylum Bacteroidota; class Bacteroidia; order Cytophagales; family Flammeovirgaceae; genus Chondrinema. Next base: position 25,451 of record PBYL01000175.1, read on the forward strand.
ATCCCTTATACAGAGCGTATTGTTACTGTATCTGGTGAAAAAGCTAAGACAAGGGGTAACTTTTTATTAAAAATCGGGACACCTATCCATCATATCTTAGAGCAAATTGGCCAAGATTGGCAACCTGACGACCAACAAATTATTCTTGGTGGCCCCATGATGGGCAAAGCTGTTACCCATTCTGAAGAATCCATATCCAAAGGAACAGGAGGTTTATTGCTTCTGAGGCACTTAAAAACAGAAGTCTTTAACTGCATACAATGTGGTTATTGCGCAGATGTATGTCCGCAAAAGTTGATGCCCATGGAATTTGCTCGTCATGCAGTTAGAGGTAACTCCGATGGCTTAAATCAATTCGATCTCAAATCATGTATAGAATGCGGAGCTTGTGCTTATGTGTGTCCAAGCGATGTACCCCTAATGTCATCTATAATTACAGGTAAACAATTAATTAAAACTAAGCTATGAATCTTCATCCTTTTATAAAAGCACCCAGAAATACGACACAAGCCATTATGCTTGATGTTATTGTAGCTTTGATTCCTATTACAATTGCGAGCTACTTAGCTTATGGTACGCTGGCACTTACCCTTCTTGGCACGGCTATCACCGCTGCGGTTGTAACTGATTTGGTATTCTCAGGTATCTTATTTGGTAATTGGAAAACCTCCTTAGATGGCTCTTCTGTGATCACAGCTATGTTGCTCACCTTTACCATATCACCATTAACACCTTGGTTTGTGGTTGCGTTTGGTGCTGCCACTGCTATCATATTTGGTAAAATACTTTGGGGCGGTTTGGGAAAAAATCTATTTAATCCAGCTCTTGTTGGTCGTGAATTTATGTCTTGTATTTTTTCTTCCATTCTTGGAGCCTCTAGCATCTGGGTCACTAGTAACTTTATTCATATTCCCGCACAAGATTTTTTTCTTGTACAAGATGACGAACCCGTCAAAACTTATTTAAGTACTCTTCTATACAACCCATCCGGTGCATTGGGAGAATATTCTCCCTTTCTTATTATGCTAGGTGGGTTTTATCTCATCCTTCGCAAGCGAATTAGTTGGCATATTCCAACTATGTTACTGGGTGTTTTTGCAATGAGTAGCATTGTCGTTGGTGACCGTGTAAACCTTGATTACTCTTTTGCAGGTTTATTGTTTGGTACCATTTTCATGGCTACAGATATGCCATCCAGTCCGAACAATGCAAGTGGGAAAATCTATTATGGTGCTATGATTGGTTTGGTAACCTTTATTCTAGTTTGGTCAGGAGTAAAATTTTCATATCTATCGTATTCCATTCTTATTTTAAATGGCTTTTCCTCAATCATCAGTCAAGTTTTCAAGCCAAACCCATGGGGTAAAAAAACGAATAGACTACAAAAAAGTGAAGAGATAGCCCTGCTAACAACAGCCATCCTAGGGGTTACAATCGCTGTTATTTATTTACACGAAAACCATGCATTGATTTATTTATTGGTAGTGTATGTCTTTTACGTTGTATTGAAATACGCATTCGATTTCCGCCACAAATTGAAATACCCTATTTAACCCTTTCATTTCATTACGCATTTAAATTTCATTCAACATATGAAACAGTCCATTATATACCTAGTAACGATACTGCTATTTACCGGATTTCATTATATCCATAAAACAGGTGGTAAACAGTCTGGCCTATCTTCTATTGATGCCATATCAGGTGCTTCAAGCATCATAGGAAGCCCCAAAATAGAGATTAAGGATGTGGATGCAAGCGTGGTATATGACTCTTTAAGTCAGATTGGCGTTTATTTCATTTCTACTATTGACAACAACAAACCCAGAGTACGTCCTTATGGTAATATCCATCTACACGAAGATAAAATTTGGTTTTTTGTAGATAAGAGGAAGGCAACATATCATGAACTACAAGAAAATCCAAGTATTGAAATAGCAGCCACTAAAGGTCAAGGCGGCAAGTTTATCCGAGTTACGGGAAAGGCCATACTAGAAGATAATCAGCCATTGATTGATAAAATAGCGAAAGAGAATCCCTATTTTGAAGGTTCTGGATATGAAATTGGGGTTTTCTATATTTCAGACGCACTTGCTGAACTACCTTCTAATACAGGACCTTCTATTGTTAGATTTTAATTTTAGCTTAAACTTAATCAACACTTCAATTAACAATGTTGATTAAGCCACATATCAGGGCAATAATTTCTTAAATCTTTTTGCAAAAACAAATAAACACTTGTTGAAAAACAAACAAGCGTCTACTATTGCCTTATAACCAATGATTGATGCTAAATAATCATTGAATATTCAAAACATGAAATTGATAATATATAATAAAAACAACAGGCTAAAAGCAGTTTCCCTAATAGGTATTTGCATCATTTTGCTTGGTACAATTACAATTTTCAAGTTGGCTGCACAGTCCGATAATCAAAGTCAAGAAATTATGATTACAGAAAATAGCGCAACTGAAGTTGCAATGAAAGAAGAGAATACCGTACTTGTAGAAGTATGGTCAGATTATTTATGTCCATGGTGTTATATAGGTGAAGCAAACCTAGATAATGCAATTACTGATTTGGGTATCAATGCCACAGTAGTCTACAAGAGTTTTCAATCCAATCCCACATTGCAAGGTGCTTTTACAGTAAATGAAATCGCTAAACAAAGCGGGTTTAGTTTGGAGG
>PBYL01000176.1 GCA_002729595.1 Thalassovita sp.
CGGAATGGAATGCATCGACATTGGGATAACAGCACTTGTGAATAGTCCCATCCTTCAACATGACATCATACGTGTCTTTAAATCGCCATGAATTGTAGGCAACCCAAACACCAAAATCATCAGGACGGTGTGTCCAGTGAGTGTAATCTTCTTTACCTTCAGGTGACCACTCTATTCCCAGCTGGGTTATGTCGCCAGACTCTATAGGAGGCTTAGGACGCTCGTAAGAGATGTTAGGGTCGGTCATTACACCCGTTTCAATCTTAAGCTTGTCAGACGCCTCTCTGTCCGCCTGAGACTGTGCTTCATTTTTCCACAGTTTGATTTCACTGATACGGTTAGCCAGTTTAGCGTAGTCGCCAACTCCCAACATGTCATCGGTGGCAATATCAACCGCCTTATGGGACTGTAGTCGTTTACGGCTAGACCATGGGCCATAGTGTAGACAACCACCACAAAACCAATGGTTCTTTGGTAACATCATGTAATCGGTTTTACCCTGAAGACTCATGCCTTTTCGAGTATTGAAGATAGCAGGGTTGTCACAAGCCGGACAAAGACTAATTATTTTTCCACCTTTACTAAGCATACGTTACTCCTTTTAAGTCAATCAACTGAACCTTGTGGTCAGCAAAACACGTTGCATAACTCCACTCGTCTATATCTAACGATGTGGCCAGTACGAATTGGGGGATACCCTCCAAACCACCGTTACGACTAATCCACTCCAAATATTGGTAGATGTCTTCGCGATAAAAGTAGTCGTCTACGATGACGATATCGTAGTCTTTGAAGTTTTCCGGTAACTCCCCAGCAGCGAACCCTATAGGGTTTTTAAAGGAACCCCAGCTCACAACCTTACCCTTTTCTATTTCTTTTGTTGCGGCTTCGTTGTTGCCAAGGTACAACACTTTCTTACCCATATGTTTGGCCATAAAAGTTGCACCCAACATTACAGCAGTGGTAGTACCTTCCTGTCTACCCATAACTACAGCGAGGTGTTTACCCCGTGTCATCATCTTAGCGATGGTAACTTGCTCAGGTTTAGGGAACTGCTCCATTATAAGGTGGGAGTATTTAATGGGGTGTGCACCTAAAACCTCATCGATACTTTTAAAAGACATCTTCGTTTCCTTCTACCACACGTTACCTGCTGCATATACTGCCTTGGTGACAATACTAGTCGGGTCGCAGTAATCGGTATCGTGGTTTATAATTTTAACGTAAGGGTTTAGTGCTTGTTGGTACTCCCCAGCAAATACTATTTCCCTGCTACGTATCGAGTAGTGAATTTCACGCAAAGCGTAATACGGCATGGAGGCAAACACTTGGTTATATAAATGTTCAATTCCATACCAAAGTTTGTTTGTACAGTCTTCCGCTCTATCGCCCTGTAGGAAAGAGATTGCCTTATACTGCACATAACTCCACCCACCAAAATCATTCACCACATTTCCCATGGCGTCGCGAACTGCCAATGCTTTTCGCAGGCACATCTCAACAAGGGTACACATGACTTCATCTTCTAGTCGGTTAACAGTAATGTCGTTTGCATATATACTCGGCAGAAAAGAAAGTGTCGCAACGACAATCGATTTGCCGTTGGACATTTTCTCAATCTCTTCCATAGTACCTATTGCTAACGTCATTGAAGGGTCAATAACTTTGACCCGACAGTTCCGTATTCTCATAGGTTTTCCTGTTAGGGGTTGTGACGAATGTGGAACTCCGCGTTTTGTACAGCTTTGATGGCCGACTCAACAGATTCGTGCTTTTCCAGTTCGTCACTGGTGGTTAGGTCGCAGTTATATATCCAACCTTCATCATCCAGTGTCAGGTAGGTATACAACGGACTACTTAATTCGATATCGTCGAGTGATTGTTCGATGAGAATCCCAACTTCCTGGGTGTGAGGAACCATCCAAGGGAGAGCGTCTATCGTACGTTTAACGTAGATGTCCCCTTTGTGATTAAACAACAGTTCCTCTATTGAAAGTTTATGGTCCCACTTAGAAGAAGCTTTGTTAACGACTGGCAGGGTCATATCCAAGAAGTGTTCATACTTGGTTGGCTGACGAAGTGAAGCCTTGAATACCTTTTTGAACGTTGGGGCACCTTTGAAGCTACCACCAGCTTGATAACTAATCAGGTTAGATATCTTGAGTTCCGCACCTTCTTTCATAGGTTCCAGAATTTCATGGATGTCCAGTTCAACCACCCACATTACACGAGCGTATCCCCGATGCGGACTTGGTAGCAATACGACCTCGTCAATGTAGCCCCATAAAGTTTCTTCCTCTAAACAAGGATGGTCCACTTTACATTTTTCGCCTTCGGTACGTTTTAATAATTCTGCGAAGGCATTGGTTGTTAGTCTTTCAAAGTGTAAAGACACCTGTTCTCCACTAACGTCAATATGGAAAGACATACGTCCACTCTCCCTTTTTATTTTTGTACAACACCCACCACGTTGTTATTTTCAACAACAATCAAGCGGGTAACTTTATTCGATTCCATGATATCCAAGGCATCGCCAAAGCGAGTACCCTTTTCTACTGTTATTGGGTTCTTGGTCATGAAATCAAAAATGTGGTTACCAATAGGTTCGTTTACGCTGGCTTGCAAACAACGGCGTAAGTCGCCGTCGGTTATAATCCCTTTAAGGTCCTCTGATGTACCCACTAAGGCCAAGCCAAGTTTACACCTACTCATACTCCAAACGATGTCACCAAAGTCTGTCTCTGTAGTTACAAAAGGTAACTCCTCAGAAACCATGACATCTTCGACTTTATACAGTAGCTTCTTCCCTAAAGACCCACCCGGATGAAACCGAGCAAAATCCTCAGGTTGGAAATCCCGTGCCTTTAAAAGGGCAACGGTTAGCGCATCACCTAAAGCCATAGTGGCGGTGGTAGATGCAGTAGGGGCTAGTTGTAAAGGACAGGCCTCTCTACTAACCCCTGAACGTAAGCTAAAGTTCGCAGCTCTAGCTAACGTATTGGTGTGGCTTTGTGTAAACGAGATAATGGTGTTTTTATTACCCTCTAAGAAAGATAGTAACTTTAACACTTCTTCGGTTTCTCCCGAATTACTCAAGGCCAGAAAGATGTCATCGGGATGGACCATTCCTAAATCACCATGGAATGCTTCACCCGGATGCATAAAGAAGGAAGGGGTGCCGGTAGATGCTAGACTAGCTGCAATCTTTTTACCCACAATACCTGATTTACCCATACCGCAGACAATCACACGACCCTTGGTATTAAGGATAGCGTCTACTGCGTCGCTGAAGCACTGGGCATCCAACGTAAGATTCTTTGCCAACTCTTGTAGACCATCGACTTCGGTAAGGATTGCTTTAAGTCCATGAACGGTTGACTTTGGAACAGCTGGTTTTGACATTAGGATAATTCCGTACGTTTTAAGAGTTCACGATAGTCCTCTTCTGTATCAATCCCCTTACAGGGTTCAGTACAAGCAGTAACTACCTTGATTGACATACCGTGTTCCAACGCCCTTAGCTGTTCAAGCTGCTCGACATCTTCCAGTGACGATGTTGGTAATGCCCCATACTTCTTTAAAGCACCCACGGTGTATCCATAAATACCTACATGTCTGTAATATTTATATTGCTTCAAAGGCGTACGTAGATACGGTACAGCAGCTCTTGAGAATAGCAATGCCTTGTTATCGGCAGTGGTGATAACTTTAACCACGTTTGGATTGAGGGCTTCCTCGGCAGTCTTGATGGGCGTTTGGAGTGTGGCAATGTCACAATCCGTTTCCATCATTTCACTGATTAGCTGTTTAATCAATTCCGGCGGCATCTCAGGTTCATCACCCTGGACGTTAATAACAATGTCGTTGTCGTTTAACTTAAGTATCTTTGCCGCTTGAATAATCCGGTCGGTTCCGGATTTATGCTTTGCACTAGTGACAACCGTGGGAACACCGTAACGGTACATTGCGTCTGTAATAGCACTGTGGTCAGTAGCGACATAGACATTACGTCTTGACAGCCCTGCATTACGACACGCACTATATACGTGGGATACCATAGGCTTACCGTTGACTGGTAGTACAGGTTTACCGGGTAAGCGCTGCGACTGCATTCTTGCTGGGATAATGGCCACCACTCTGGGCGGCTTAATCCCTAATAGTTTTCTAATTAGTTGTTTCATTTCTCTTTTACCGTTAAGACGACCTATAGATTAAGGGTACTAAATTATTTTTTGACGGCATAAAAGAGGGCCCCTCAGCAAAAGGGCCCTTTTACTTTAAGGAAGTTTTAGGGGAGTGGAAGGTCCCCTAAGGTATTTCATGAAACTAGAGACACGGGTCAAGGGCGTCTCTATACTAAGGTACCGTTATGTATTTTTTATTCAGCACGTTTAGAAGGGTTTAGAAACTTAGAGTTTTTAACTAGGTGCTCCATATCATACTCTACATCTAATAATAGGGCAGTTTCCTGAACGGTCACGAAATAACTATCCTTATTACAAGTCATTCTCATTTGCGACTGTTCCTTATTTAAGCTGGGGTAGGTATCTGGGGTTGCGGTAAAACTTTTTACCTTACGCTTTAGGTCCAGATATGTAACGTCAGCATATTCCATCAGCGTTTCAGTATCGGTAATTTTCTGATTATAGTTGTCACCTAGTCGCTGTTTTGAATCGACCCGGTTCATCCATAGCAACGCGGCCGCACCCATGGTGGACATCATGGTTTTAACCATCGTTAATGAATTAGTCATGATAAGTTCCTTATTTTTTATTCAGTGCGTTTAAACGGTTTCTATATCCCTTACGGACATTTTAAAAAAGCGTGAATGGTCCTTAGCATGTTCCAGGCAGATTTCTACCCCCACATCTTTAGCCAGTGCTTGTAGGGTAAGGAGATAGTTTCGAGTATTGCAGCGATGTTTCATGTCGACGTACGTTAAATGGTGATTGACATGCTCACCCGTTTGTTCCCGCTCAAATATTTTCTTACGCATGGTAATGTACTGCTGGTCTAAAATGGAAACCAGTGTTTCTGTATCTACACGCCGTTCACTATAGATAAGTGGTTCTGACCCAGCGACCAATCGCTTGTGGTTATTGGAAAATATCTCATCTTTGGCCGACAAACGACTGCTGCTAATAAATGCCTTTGCGCCCATAACTAGCATGGAGTTCTCTACTACACTATCCATCATGCCCTCTTCAAATTTATAACTTGGTTTCTATAGTAGTAGGCTACTGTGTAGAAAAATAACTTTTTGTATGACTGATAACTTGGAGAGGACCACTATGAACACAGTCGTTATTGGTAACATTGAGTTAATCGACTTACTAACTAAGGTTGATGGACTTAAGTTATATAAGCTAGCAAAAGAACATATAGATGACGACTTCCCACAGTACCCTGTACCGAAAGACACCGTCATCAACGGTGCATCTGTTCCTAAGTTCTTACGAGATATCATCTCACCCACTGGTGAGTTATTTAGGGCGTCCGTGCCTCATGATTACTTCTATACTACAAAAGTAATCAGTAGAAGAAAAGCGGATGCCATTTTTAGAAAGATAGTTTTGGATGACACGGGCGACTACATCCTTGCTTACGGAGCTTGGTTGGCACTTAGAGCTTGGGGCTGGAAGGCGTGGAGAAACGCAAAACAGATTGAACATCCTGAACTACTAATTGATTAAGGGGACAGGTTATGTCTGAAACAATTGCTATTTGTTACCTTGATGATAAGGATAACGTTGTTGGACTGAAATACGACAATGGTATATTCAAGGTTAACGAAGGAACCCCTACGGAAAAAACCCTACCGTACCCCTATGAGCGTATCTTCCCTACAAATTTTCTGATAGTGGATAATGGCGCAGTGCGGGTCTATACCACTGAAGAACTGGCAATGCAGGGTAGGATAGAAGAAGCGGAAAGGGCCCGTAACAAGGCCATTAATGAACCCATTGTGGTACATGGTGAAATATGGAAAATGAACCTACGGGACCGCAACAATATTCAAGACGGTATCGATGAAGCCGCTATGAATAATTTACCCGATGACTACAAGCAAGATTGGATTATGGCAGATGGGTCCATATTTATTGCCACACCGTTAAAACTCAAACAAGTCCTAGCTGCTTATCGTCAACGTAAAAAGCAAATCTATGACCACTACATTGCGTGGTTAAGTGCTGGGGCAATTGAGGATTACCACTGCGATTGCAACAATGAATTCACGTATTAAAGGATAGTCCATGAGTACTCCTATTATAGTGAGACACGGTTTGGAGACAGACCGTGCTAATTTTACTCCGGCTATCGGCGAATGGATTTTTGCCACGGATTCCAAGCGTAGTTACATGGGTGATGGTGTCACGCCGGGTGGATTAAATGTTGTCAAGAAACATTTTGACGTGGAAACTTTTGATGATATTGCCAACATTGGCTTTAGTCGTGATGGCGACACCTGTGACGTAACCGCTACCAATAAAGTATACATTCGAGTCAATGGGACCTGGATTAATATCTATACTCCGGTAGAACCCGTCACGTGGAATCAACCGACACTAAATGCAGGTTGGACTAATTATGGTAATGACACGTCGCCCGTTAGATATACTAAACGTGATAACGTAGTTTATCTTGAAGGTAGTTGTAGCCGGACTAACGAAGAAGATGTCATCTTCACACTACCTGTAGGTTATCGACCAGAGTACGATATCACCAATGTGGTTTTTGGGTTTAGTGGCGTTATGCGCATGGATATCCTTAACACTGGGGAAGTAACCCTGATAACCAACGGTACCGTAGATTGGGTATCGTTTAACATTAGTTATATAGTTGGGGGGTAACATGGTTGAAACTAATGGTAATGTGTTTAGTCTGGGCGAGGCTTTCTCGTTTGCGATATCTGAGCACCCCGACACTATATTAGATGTCGGTATAACGGTTGTTGACCCCGTAACAATGAAACTTGTCGTTGGCGATGGCATTACTAAAGGCGGCATCCCACCCAAAGGTAAAATCTGGAAAGTCCCTTCTTTAAATACTGCCTCTAAACGCAGATTTATAGTTGGAGACTATCTACTGGTAGACGACGCCGACTATTATTACGTTGGTAGCGACGGTGTAGATAAAGTACTATTACGAGACGGTAGTAGTCTGATGGGTTGGAAAACCCTTACCCTTAATAGCGGGTGGCGTGAGAGTAACGATGCTGGCGGTGAACCTAGGGTCCGTAAAGATGGTAACCTAGTCACTATCGATGCAATGCTGGGTAAGGACAAGAAAAGTGAATACTCGCCTTTCCGATTACCTAGCTGGGCGCGACCCAATCGACTGATGTGCATGGTTATTGAATGTAATTATGGCTACGGCACTACGCCGTTGGTAGTTTATCCTGACGGGTGGGTTTATCCTTGGGCAATTGCCACCAGAAGTTGTAGTCGGGTATCTATACAACTAAGTTTCTGGGTAGAACCAAGTTAACAAAAAAAAATAAGGGAGGCCGAAGCCTCCCTTGCTTATGTCGTCTTTACTATTCGCTAATGGTAGTAAACTTTTCAGGGAACAGCTTTTCTTCTACCTTAAAGTTCCAACGGTCACGAATAATGTGCTCTTCTATCGAACCCTTCGCTCGATTGGATAGCCAGATGTTAAACACAACCGGTTTACCTGTATCGTCACAGTTCTTAACACAGTGTGAATCCAAGTTAGTGAAGTTGTCCGCATTTAGCATGGGGCAAAACACGTCTACTGGGTAGCTACCGTAGATGATTGTTTCGTACACGACATCAGCCATAGCAAACCATTGCTTATAACAATGTCCGCCACCGATAACAATCAGGTCAGTTTCACTGTGCTCTTCCAACAGGGTAGGGATATCTGGATAATAATAACCGTTACCCTCTGTACCATCAATTGGAGTCTTCTCACTTACGCTGGTGGTCAGTACTGCAAACTGGCGGTCAGGTAGCGGTGGGAGGCCTTCATATGTCTCACGGCCAACTACCAGTAATGCTTTAGGGTTATGGGTAGTAACCGCTTTAAACCATTTCAGGTCGGTAGGGAAATCACGACCCCACGGTAAGTCACCTTTGTGACCAATACCAAAGTTATGGGTACGCGCCCAAATTAACGAGATAACGCCCGCATGGCCATACTGGTCACGTAACATATTACGACTTGCATCCAAGTTGGCATTTTCCCACACCAGCTCAACCCATGCCGCTTCAATAAATGCTTCATGACCACACTCTTTACATTCATGGGGTATTAGTACTGGGTCAGTAGGACTATTTCCCACACGTACTTTACGCTTAGTAGAGCGACGGTAAGAACCGTCTTCGCACTCATTACACAGTACGATGCGCCGTGTTGCTTTTACTGGTATCGATACGGTGGTAACTTTATCATTACCAATGACCGGTATCTCAGTTGCTTCTGTCATTATTGTCTCCTAATTAATCATTACACTTACGTACAACTCACGTAATAGATGTAGTGCACTCATGGCCACTACAAAGATAGCTAGCCATGTCCAACCCGAACTGCCCTTTTCTTCTTCAGTCCACAATTGGGAACCGTCCCAGTCTTCAACGACCTCACGTTTACCTGTTGCGGTATTGAACAGATAAGGTTTGTCTTCCCAGCCAATACCGGTCGTGAAAAACATTTTCTTACAAGTTAGTTGCTCAGCATCATCAGGGACATTGCTTTCATTATTCCAATTCTCGATGTCGGACATGGTACTACTCTCTACGCACTAAATTTGTACTTAATTGGCCCTTGTGGTTTATACCCTGTTACCGCAAAGTGTTCAGGTGTCACCCACGTTTCAATATCTTCCAGTGTCTTCATTTCATCCGGTAGAATAAACTGGGGTTTCTGGTCGTCTGGTTTACGGGCCATATGAACCTTGAAGTTCTCCAGTTGGTCTTCGTAAACATGCGCATTTACCAGTTTGTGGAAAACCTTACCAGGCTTGTGTCCGGTGATGCGAGCCATAATGGCTAAGAAAGCATAACATTGAACCATGTTATAGTTCAAGCCCAGCGGCACGTCACAAGAACGCTGAGTGGCGTGTAGGTGTAGTGTACCGTTCAGTAAAGAAAACTGATACCCATACATACACGGACGTAGACATCCGAGGTGGTGTTCACCTGGGTTCCACATCATCAGTATCTCACCACGGTCATCAATGCCCATTTTCAGGTTATTGTACACCTTTCTTAACTGGTCAATGGTTTGGCGAGGACTAACTTCGTCCTTAGGAACAAAGCGGTC
>PBYL01000177.1 GCA_002729595.1 Thalassovita sp.
ATTTTTCATATTTTTGATAATATCGTAAAATATACTTCTTACGCTCAGAGAATAACTGAGGGGCAAAAACGAAAAAGTAAGTCGCCAGTTCAGAAGCTTTCTATACCTGAAATGGTAAAAGAAACGCTTTACAATACTTTTGATCATTGCTATGTGGTGGTAAATGAAAATATGGATGTAATTCATATTAGTGGAGATGTGAGAATGTTCTTAGGCATTAATCCGGGTTTTATGAATTCTAACATTCTTAAACTTGCCAACCAAGATTTACACATCGATCTACGAGCGTTAATCAGTAACTCCATCAATAAAAATGAAACTTCTAAGGGTGATATAAGGAAGCTTGAGTTCTTTGGTAAAGATTACTTTGTGAGAATAGTAGTAAAACCCCTACTCTACTCAGAACCAAATCAAGTTTTATATGTAGTAATTTTTGAAACTCACGAACCAAATAGCATGCTTGTGAGCGACGAAAATGCTGAGCGTATAGATGATATAAACGATCACCCGAGAATAGTTGAATTAGAAACAGAACTAGAAGGAGTAAAAGAGCACTTACAAAACTTTATTGAAGAGCTAGAAACCGCTAACGAGGAACTTCAATCTTTAAACGAAGAGTTACAGTCATCTAATGAAGAGTTGCAATCATCTAACGAAGAGCTGGAAACTTCTAATGAAGAGCTTCAATCAATCAACGAAGAACTAAAAATTGCTTATACCGAATTAAAAGCGGCTAGTGAAGAGCACGAATTACAGAACAAAAAAATAAAACAAAGCGAAGCCAATGCACAAGCATTGCTCAACAACTCTTTGCAAGCCTTTATTCTTATCAATAGAGAATACAAAATTATCTCTTACAACAAAACAGCTCAGTTAAAATCGAATCTGCTATATGGTAAAAAGTTAGTAGCAGGTACTTCTATGATTGACTATGAACCTTCTGGCTATTTAGAAGAATTTAGAGACGATTTTAGACATGCTATGGCAGGTAATTTTGTGAGTGGAGAGAAAACTATAGAAATACAAAATGGTGCTAAAAGATGGTTTAAATACAACTTTACCCCAGTAGAAAATAAAGAGAATCACATCAATATCGTTTCATACAGTTTGTTGGATATTACTGATATGAAACGCCTTCACAATGAGCTTTCTGAAAGTGAAAGTCTTACACTCTCAGCATTTAATGCCATTAATATTGGTATTTGCATTACCGATGAACATGCTAAGCTGATAAAAGCCAACCAAGTATTTTGCAAGTTATATGGATTTGATGCTGATGAACTAGTGGGAGAAGATTTTTCTGTGATGCTTCCAGAAGAAAAGAAGCAAAACTCTTTATTACTCCACAATGAGTTGATAAGCGGCACTCCACTTGGAGACACCGAATGGATAGTAAAAAACAAGCAAGGAACAGAAATAAAAGTTAAGGTAAGCGCTTCTATTTTGAATGCGGAAAATGGTAAAAAATATAATATTCTGTCAGTTTCGCCGATTGACAATTAAATTTAGGCTTTTATTAGCACTAAGAATTATATTTTTTTCAACCATAAACTTTACTTCAAATGCGGGCTAGACATTTGTTTGCAGGCATTCATTTTTTCTTATTTCTCTCATTTTTAAATTGTAACACCAGCTTCTCACAAATTGTAGTTGTAGAAGACAATCAGGTAGAAAGGGACTCTGCAGGTTGGCAAGTAATCGGAAATGTAGATTTTTACAACACCAGAAACACAAGCACTGTCTTTTCGATAAATGCTGGTACACAAATCCAGTACAAATGGCATAGAAGTAAAATTATTTCGATGAATGCCTTTTCTGCTATTTTAAATACCAGTAGCGAAAATCCTGATCAAGAAAACCGTGGTTACCAACACATCAGGTACAATTATGATATAAACCAAACTGTAGTTTACGAGGCATTTACCCAATTACAGTTCGACCAAGTCTTGCGTATTCAACGCAGATTACTTCTTGGTACAGGTTTGCGATTTAATCTATTAAAAGACGAATCTGAAGATGACTTAAGTGTTGGTCTTACTTATATGTATGAATACGAAAGAGAAAAGGATACCACTGCTATACATAGAGACCATAGAATGAGCTCTTATATTTCAGCCAAAAAGCAGTTTAACGAATCTATCGCACTTTCTCTTATTTCTTATTATCAGCCACTTTTTAATGAATTTTCCGACTACAGAATTTCACTTGGAGCCGGTTTAAATTTCAAAATATTAAATAAACTGGCATTTGTAATCGATGTAAATCTCAACTACGACGCAAAACCAGTTGTAGATGAAGATATACCAGACCTCACTTATAGTATCCGGAATGGTCTCAGTTTTAAGTTCTGAAAATGGTTTAGATACATTTAAGTTACATCGACATATTAGTTGAGAAAACATGCCCGTTGTGTGGCTTTAAACAGAATTTTGCTGTATTGGGCAAACCACTCAAATATATAAGATGAAAAAAATTTTCGCTGATTTACACTGCCATCCGGCAGCCTGGACCTTTAACTACTTAAGAAATACCGAATCGGAAAAAGACCCTGAGTTATTTACACCTTGGAGCATTCCAGCTTCGAATATAAAAAGACAAGAAAAAGGAATTAGAACTGGCTATAGCCAATCTGATTTTGCTAAACTCTTAACCAGTAGAACCAAACTTGTTTTTGCCTCACTCTATCCGATTGAAAAGGGCTTTTTTAGAGATAAGTTTTTGAGGTCTTTAAGAAGCGGAAAAAATTTTAGAACTGGAAATAAACATACTTTATTCGATATTCTACAGAGTAAAGTAATGAATGTATCTCACGAGCGCACAGAGTATTTTCAGGGAAAAGAGATTGATGGATTTACTTATGACTACTGGGATGAACTACAGCGAGAATATGCTTTTTATCTTTCGGGAGCAGATCAATTAAATAGTGTTTCTGTACTTGCAAATCAAAATAAGCAAACTTACCAATACGAAACACAAGGCTATTACAAAGTTGCTCAATCTCTTGCAGATGTAAACGAAGCAGTTAATTCGCCAAATGGTATTTCAATAGTACTCACAATAGAAGGAATGCATGCACTAGGTATTGGTAACCCAGTACAAAGTGAAGATGTAAGCGTTCAGGTTTTAAAAGAAAGAATTGCTGCATTAAAAGGAGAAAGTAAAACACTTCGCAATTGGCAACATCCTATATTCTTCATCACTTTTGCTCATCATTTTTATAACACACTTTGTGGTCATGCACATAGCTTCCCTAACTTGGGAGAAAAATGCTTTTTAAACCAAAGTGTTGGCATAGATACTGGCTTTAATGATAAAGGAAGAGCAATTGCCTGCGAACTTCTAGGCATCGATACATCACTTAATGATACTGGTAGCAGAAGAATTTTGCTTGATGTAAAACATATGTCACCGCAAGCTAGAAAAGACTATTACAACCAAATTGTAATTCCATATAACAATAAGCCGGGAGTAAAAAAGAAGATTCCAGTTATTGCAAGCCACATTGGTTACTCGGGGGCACAAAATTTACAACAACTTATTGATGAAAGTAACTTAGAATATCAGAAGGGATTTTTATCTAAGAAAAATAGAGCAGACAATTTTGAGAGAGATGATTTTTATGCTTGGGGAATAAATGTTTGCGACGAAGATATTGAAATAGCTCACACTACAGGAGGCTTATTAGGCCTTGCTTTTGACCAACGAATTTTAGGAGTAAGAGCTAAAGAAAGAAGAGAAAATAATATTTCTGCCTTCTTAAGAACAATTGAAAGAATTGCATTAGTACCATTCAAATCAGACTTAGACAATCCTTTTAATATTTGGAATACCATCACCATCGGAACTGATTTTGAAGGTTACATCAACCCACTTGACCCTTATAGTACTTCACTGGATTTCCCAGATTTTTCTACGGATTTAACTCAAGCATTAGGCAAGCTTAAAAAGCAAAATAAATTCTTATTTGGCGATTTAGAGCCAGAAGAAATTGTAGACAAAATCTGTTTTTCAAATGCTTATAACTTCCTTACAAAACACTTTGAGTTTGGCTTTGGCAACAGCCAAAAAGCTACTACCGGAACTGACTCTATGGTAAGTTAAGCGTTTTGGATATTTGGGAATTTACTGCTTGCAAAGCTTCTTTTGCTTGCGGAATCATGGAGTAGCTTTGCCAAACATGAAACATCTTTTCCCAAATATCCAACTCTACTTCTACTCCATCAGCTTTCATTTTTTCTACTACTCTCAAGCTGTCTTCCATCAACATATCTTTACCTCCCACTTGAATATAAACTGGTGGAAAAGATTTAAAAGAAGCATTGATAGGCGAGATAAAGGGGTTTTCTATTTCAAACCTACCGGAGTAAACTTTGGCAGCTTCGTGCAATTCATCAATATCTAGAATTAGATCGGACTTTGCCATTTCTTTTACTTTTGGCGTTGAGCAACTAAGGTCCGTCCATGGAGCGAAAAGCACTAACATATCTGGAGTTTGCTCTCTATCTTCAATCAATTTAATTGTAAGCGCTAAAGCTAAACCTCCTCCCGCCGAGTCTCCAGCTACAATTACTTTTCTATCCGGATACCTTTTAACCAACCACAAATAAGCTGAAATTGCATCATCAGGCGCTGCTGGAAAGGGATACTCTGGCGCAAGTCTGTATTCAACCGCCAACACAGAAAGATTGCAAGTTTCTGCAATTCGCTTACACAAACTCTGATGTGTAGCGATCGAACCCATTACGTAACCACCTCCATGCAAATACAACATAATCGGGCTTTTACTCTGAGCTTCTGTATCATTAAACATCACACAAGGAATGCCATTAGCCGCTACTCTTTCTGCAGGAATATTTCCACTTTTAAAGCGCTGGCTCATTTCCAACATTTTCTTTCTTCTTTCAGCGATAGATACCTGCTTTTTCTTAATTCCCATTGATAACTTTTTAAGCCAGAGTTTTAAATAAAAAATAGTGTATTTAGACAGCATGTTTGTGTTACAGTCAAATGATGAATTACGATAAGTATTTGTGTTTTACTTGATCGAATCTATCTGCAAAATAAATCAAAATTAGCTAACATCTTTATTCACAAAACATCAAAAAACCTTCGCTTTTTAATGATTTCCTTTCTTTGCTATGCTCAAAATATGTTGGCAACGTTGAGTTCCAGAATACATGAGCATAACCAGCATAATATATGGGGCAATACTTTACTAACTACAAATACATTCTGGCTTTTTTGTTTACCACTTCATTAATTCTCTTTGCAGAAACTGGATGGTGTTTACAAAAGCTTTCGGCTCAAGAAAATTTAGAACCTGTTTTTTTTGAGCCATCCAACAATGCATCAGATATTTTTCCGGGTAAAGCTTTTTTGCAAATAGGTTTTGATGAAAACATTCAAACCAAAGATGCGACTATCAAAATCTATGAAACAAAAAGCGACAAGCTCATCTCATCTACTTCTTTAATTGATAGCACTAAAGTTCAGATAAAAGGAAAGATACTCTATATAAAACCATCAGTTTTTCTGAAAGCTCAAACAGCTTATTATATTATTTTAGATTCTGATGGAATTACTAGTGAAGACCAAACCAAATCTTTTAAAGGGATTACTGATAAAACTGCTTGGACATTTACTACTACTAAAGATACACAAGCACCGTTTTTCACCAATGTATTCCCAATTATACAAGAAACTAGTTTTAATGATTTTGCTTTTGAATTTGATTTAAGTGAGCCAGCTAATGTTTACTACAAACTGTTGGAGATAGGCAAAAAAGCTCCAAGCTCGGAAACTCTTATAAAAACAGGTGAGAAAGCCAATTATCAACAGGGTAAGAACAAAGTAAATATTGATAAACTCATTGAAGGTAAAAAGTACGACTTATATCTTGTCACTCAAGACTTTGCGGGTAATATTAGTCCTGTTTGGCAAGAGGCTATACAATTACAAGTAAATCGTAAAAATGCTATTGCTTTAGAGTTTGCCAAGCCTATAAATGGGAAAAAAGATATTGCTGTAAAACCTGAGTTTGAAATGTATTTTTCAGAAGCAGTAAAGGCCGGAAATGGCATGATTAAAATATATGATGCAAAATCTCACATTTTAAAAGAATCGATTGACATACATACTTGTAGCATAGAGGGAATTAAGTTGAGCTTTCAGCCTACTACTCCGCTAGACACATTCACAGAATACTTCATCAAGATAGATTCTGGGGCATTAATCAGCTTAAATAATAAAAAGGCTTTTTCAGGGATAAATAGTGATTATGATTGGCACTTTACTACTAACAATGGAAAAAATAACCAACCTCCAAGTTTCACTGAAAATACTCCTACTCTGCTCAACAATTCTAATAATAAGATCGAATTACAAATAGCTCTAAATGAACTTGGAATAGTTTACTACATGGCAATTCCAAAAGGTGAAAACATCAACTTACCTACTGCTCAGCAAGTTATTTCAGGAAGAAACCTAGACAATCAATCAGTGTCTATTTCTGGCAAAATCGACATCCAATCAACCGAGTTGATCTACCCAATCACAATTGAAAACCTGATAGAAAACACCAGTTATCGTATTTTTTTATTGGCAGTGGATAAAGATGGCAACCATAAAAAATACCCTTATGAAATTGCATGGTTTCAGAGTGGTTTCTCTGAAACTTCGGATAATCGTCCAATCATTCAAAACTAAAATACTATTAGAAAGACATTTAATGTAAATTTCACCACTCACATAAATTATGTATTTGCACTTATAAGAGATTTTGTATAATTGGAAGAAACTAAAATTTGTCGTAATAAACGCTTCCTAGATGCAAAACAGCTCTACTTTTTCAAAACTTCTTGTCTTCATTTTTTCACTAAATGCATTTTTTCTTTGCTCCATATCTAGCTTAAAAGCACAAGATGAAATACCACAATCAGTTCCTGCTTTAGTAGATTCTATCGAGCATATTATGGAAAGGAAGAAAATAGCTGGTCTTATGCTCACTTTGGTAGAAAATGACTCGGTTCTATTTTGTGGCGGACTCGGATATTCAAACTTAAGTACTGAGCAAAAAGTAGATGAAAACACCTTGTTTAGAGTGGGTTCTATTACAAAAAGTCTGGTTTCTCTTGCTGTAATTAAGTTGATAAGAGAAGGCAAGTTTACTCTAAGCTCCAACTTGAAAGATATTGCTCCGGAAATTCCTTTTGTAAATGAATGGGAAGATGCAGACCCGATAAAAGTTGTACACTTGCTCGAACATACCACAGGGTTTGATGACATGCATTTTAGTAAAATGTACAATCTAACTGGTGATGATATTAGCCTTGATACTCGACTGAAAAACGATGAAAAATCTTTAGTAAGCAGATGGAGACCAGGCACAAGACATTCTTATTCGAACCCAGGATATACCATTCTTGGCTATCTGGTAGAGAAGTATGCCGATAAAAGTTTTGAAGAGTATGTTACAAATGAAATTTTAAAACCAATAGGAATGGCACAAGCCAATTTGCTTTCCTTTCCCAAAGGGAAGACTAAGTATGCACAAGGCTATGATTATGCTAAAGGTGATTTTAAGGAAGTACCTTTCTATGCCATTAATTCTGTACCGGCTGGTGCATTAAATGCCAGTGCAACCGACATGGCAGAATTGCTAAAGTTTTTCTTAAATAATGGTTTGGTGGATTCAACTCAGCTTTTTTCTACAACAGAAATCGATGAGATGGAAAAAGTACATTCAACATTGGCTGTTAAAAATGGTTTAGAAAATGGCTATGCCTTAGGAAATTACACCAGTGGTTATGGTCAAAAGCAGCTTTTTCAGGGGCATAATGGTGGAATAGATGGCTTTATTTCATCTTATGCATACAACCGCAAATTGGGAGTTGGCTATGCAGTTTCTAATAATACCTCTAATGGTATGGGAGATGTGATTAAACTGGTTAAAAGCTTTTTACTAAGGAACTCAACTAATGACTCTGTACCTGCAATAACAATTGAAGCAAACAACCTCAAAGAGTTCGAAGGGTATTATCAGTTTAAAAATCCAAGAAATGACATTTTAGATTTGGTAACAGAAATGTTTAATGGTGTTGATGTTAGCATCGAAGATGGTAAAGTCTTTTACAAAAGTTTTATGCAAGACGAAAAGTTACTAGCCCCTGTTGGAAACCATCTCTTTAAAACCGAAGAAAGCAACTTCGCAAATACTGTTTTTATGCTTACACCATCTGGAAAACAAGCCATTGAACTTAATGGATTGTATTTTGAAAAAGGAAGTTTTGCTTACATATTCTGGTTGAGAGTAATCGTTTTTGGCAACTTACTTATTGCTTTAGTTTCATCGATTACCTTTTTAAGTTGGCTGATTCTACTCTTCAAAAAAGAAATGGGGCTTAAAAATTTTATAGTGAGAATTCTGCCTTTCCTCGCCTTACTTTGTTTTGTAATTATGCTGTATTGCTTACAATCGATGCTTACCGGAAGTATTGTAGAACTTGCAAAAATGAATGGTGCTGGCATAAGCTTTTTAATCTGCTCAGTTTTATTGCCTGTCGTTTCTATAGTAGCGCTTATCTCAATCTTTTTACATAAAGAAAAAATGAGCCGTTTTCTGCAAGTTTGGCTAATTGTTTCTTCTGTGTTTGTATGCTGCTTAAGCTATATTTTATATGATTATGGCTTTATAGGTCTTAAAATTTGGGAATACTAATTATCCCAACTGTAAGAGACTAAGCTACCTTCGTCGCGATCGTTTTTTACCATAAGAGAAACATCTATTTCTTGCTGTAATTCTTCTACATGAGAAATTACACCAACAATTCTGTTTTCTTTTTGTAAAGATCGAAGCGTTTCAAAAACAACTTGTAATGAGCTTTTATCTAAGGTTCCAAAACCTTCATCCAAAAAGAAAAAGCTTCGATCTGAAGTATTGAGAGATTTTACATGCTCTGCCAGTGCCAGTGCCAAGCATAAGGCTGCCTGAAATGTTTGACCTCCAGAAAGCGTTTTAAGCAACCTCGTTTTTCCATTGTTTAGGTAATCTCTTACAATAAAATCGTTGCTCTCATTCAATTCGAGACTGAGATTATTTTTCGTAAGTCTCATAAAACGATTATTGGCCACCTCAACCAGATTTTTCAAATAGATAGAAGACACAAACTCTACAAAACCTCTTGCTTTAAACAAACTCGCAAGCACTTTTAAGTTATCACCACGTAATTGCGCTTTGTGTAAATCTGCTTCTTGAGCCTTTCTTAGTTCAATTTTTTCCTTAATTCTCACCGCATCGTCTTTCAAAACAGCCAATTGATTTTGCTTCTGCAAAATTTCTGCTTCGAGAATCTCCAATGCTTCTTCTAGCTCTTTAAAAGTAGCTGTATCGAAAGGCTTATCTGTAATCTTAGATTGAAGGTCGGCAAGCTTTATCTCTGCTTCTTGTACTGCTTTTCTAAAGCTTTCAATATTTTTCTTTTCAGTCTGTAAATCAATGTTTTCTCTGAGTAAGCCTTTTACCTCTTGTAAATCATTAAAATGCGGGCTGTTATCAATCTCAGAATATATAACTACTCTTATCTCATCTAGGTTTTTACGCAACTCACTCAAAAACTTCTGCTCAGAAAGCAAGGTACTTTCAGCTCCTTTTCTTTCCAGCTCTAGTGCTTTTAATTGTTCTTCGGCTTCTCTATAATTCGACTCTAAACTTTCTAGATACTGAATACCATTTTCTCTTCTTGCTTCCAACTCTTCAATAGAAAGGTCTTTAAATTTCCCTTCGTATTTAAGCTCTTTTAAACTTTTCAGATCTTTTTCAATACTTCTTTCGGCAGTTATTTTATCAGTTTCGAGCTTCTGAAAATGCAATTTTGCTTCGTCTCCTTTTAGCTGTAATTGCTTTATATTGCCTCTTTCTTTATCTAGAATAGCTTCTAATCTTTTGATCTCTTCGCTCAGTTTTTGGTGTACTGCCAATGCTTTTTGTACTTCTTCAATACTTTCGAAAGAAATATTTTTGGCTACAATACTCGCTTTCACTTCTTTTAAAGTAGTAGCGACTTCTTCTAAAGATTTCTCTTTTTCTGTTTTAAGAGAAATGTTAGTTTTAGATTCAGCAGCGATGCTTACCAATTTGTCTTTTGCCGACTGAAGTATTTTTTGCTTTTCTTTGATGGTAGATAATTCTTGCTCTAGTTCACTTTCTGCGTCAGAAGAAATATCTTTTTCGTGTTTTGCCGGATGATGTGTAGCTCCACAAAGTGGACAAGGTTTGCCTTCTTCGAGATTCTTTAGGTCTGCTAGGTACTTTTTCCTAGCTTCCAAAGAAATCAATTCAACAGCCACATCAGCTTCTTGCTCTTCTAGTAAAACTTTGATACTCACTGCTTTTTCGAGGGAATCTTCTTCAATATTCAATTTTTGTAACTGCTCTTTCTTTTGGCTTATCAGCTCTTCGCCTTGTGCTTGCAATGTATTTAAAGATGCTTTTAGGTTGCGTTGTTGTTTATCTAGCTCCGATTTTCGTGCAAGTAAACTTTCTGCATCTTTTAGCAAATTGATATCTTCTAGCTTATTTTTAGTTTCTTGCAGTGCTACAGTAATGTTCTTTTCCTTCTCTTCTGATTCCTTAAATGCTTTACCTAATTCCTCTGTTTCTCTCTTCTTTAAATCAAATGCTTTAATCAGGTTTTGTAAGTCGTATTCTGTAGATTTTATTGAAATGATGGTTTCAATATCATTGAGTTGGTCTTTCCGTTTATCACGCTTGCCATATTCTTTCTTTTGCTTGTCATAATGCTCAGTCGCTTGTTGGCAAACAGTTTCCAATCGATGAACTTTCCCCGCCGAAGACTGTATTTGTGTGTCTTTTATATCAATATCTTTAATGGCTCTTCCTTCTTGAAGTAATTTTTCTCTAAAAAGTCTATCTGCCAAATCGTATCGTTCTAAATAAGCTTCTCTGTTATCCGCATCTTTTTTTCTGTCTTCTTGCTCAGCTAACCAGTTTTCAATCTTTGTTTTTTCTTCAAAAAGCTCTTTTAGCACTAACTGGTCTGCATGTTCTTTCTTTCGTCTTTCAAACAGTCGCTTCCTCTTTTCTATATCCTCTGTAAGTAATGCTGTTGACTCTTCATTTTCTTTGAGTTTCTCAGCAGTAAACTCTTGCAAACCTTCAAGTCTGGTTTCGAGAGTTAAGACTTCATCTTTATTCTGAAAACTTAATTGTCGGGTACGATCACTTAAATCAAACTTATCTAACTGAAATAATTCCTGTAACATGGCAGTTCGATCTTTCCCTCCCATTTCGATAAATTCTCTAAACTTACCTTGAGGAATAATTACGGTTTGCCTGAAATTTTTGGCATTCATGCCGATTATCTCAGTGATATCGTAATTTTCTAGTGCCTGCCACTCACCATTAATTTCTTTAAGAACCCTTCTTCCAGACGTTTTTACCTCTTCAAACTTTTTAGGATTACGCTTAGCTTCAAAAATAAATCGAAACCTTTCTTCTCCTCTGTTACCCGCAAAGCACGAAAAATCTATCAGTATTTTATCAGACTGAAGATTCATCATGTTGTAATATCGATTATCTCCCGATTTATTTAGTCTGTCAGATTCGCCATAAACAGCAAAAATAATGGCTTCTAAAATGGATGATTTGCCACTGCCTACAGCCCCGAAAATACCGAATAGCTGATTAGAGGTGAGTGTTTCAAAATCTATCTGTTGTTTTTTACGGTATGAGTAAAGTCCTTCAATGGTAAGACTTATCGGAATCATGGTATGCGTTCAGTTCAAAAAGGAAATATAAGCAAAAGAAGTGGAAAGGTATTTCAAATCAAACAATTTTATATTTTCCTTTCAATATGGTCAAAACTCGAAAGAAACAATGTTATTTTTCTGATTTAAAGCCATAGTTCATGAACAATCTACAAGCTATTTTTTGTTACAGGAAAAATCAGCTACAATATCTATTAACCATCTATATTTTCACTTTCCCGATAAGCATATAACTCACTTATTTTTAATCAGAAATAATAGATTTGTAAATCTTCCTACACTGAAACTTTATTAAATGAAAAGAATTTTTTACGGCTTTCTAGCCATCTTGGCTATCTCTAATTTTGCTTGCACTCCAAAAACTGCTGAAGAAATAACCGAAGAACCGAAAGAAGAAGCACTTATAATGGATTTTGAAAAGTATAATCCACCTTCTACTTTGGTTGTTCCAGAGCATACAGTTACTAGT
Organism: Thalassovita sp.; assembly: GCA_002729595.1. Taxonomy (GTDB): domain Bacteria; phylum Bacteroidota; class Bacteroidia; order Cytophagales; family Flammeovirgaceae; genus Chondrinema. The sequence continues at coordinate 12,254 of PBYL01000177.1, forward strand.
GCAAAATTCCCTTTTATTGATGTTCACAGTCACCAATACCAAATGCCTAACCAAGATTTGTCTGAGGTAGTTGCTGCCATGGATTCGCTAAACATGGCTGTAATGGTAAATTTGAGTGGTAGAGGTTTCCGTAGAGTGGGTGATCAGTTTGATGTAAACGGACATGACTATCTGGTGAACTCCGTAAAGAAAGTGACAGAAACTTACCCAAATCGCTTTGTTGTATTTACTAATGTCTCTTTTATGGGAATTGGTAATGATGGTTGGACAGAAGAAGCTGTTAAACTACTTGAAGCTGATGTAGAAGCTGGTGCAAAAGGATTAAAAATTTACAAAAGCCTTGGTTTTAATGTAAAAGACATAGATGGCAATAGAGTCGCGGTTGACGATGAAAGACTAGATCCGATTTGGGCAAAATGTGGTGAATTAGGAATTCCAGTACTTATTCACTCTGCAGACCCGAAATCTTTCTGGGACCCGATGGATGAAAACAACGAACGTTGGTTAGAACTTAAAACACACCCTGGCAGACAAAGAAGTGCTACTGATCCAGTTCCTTGGGAACAAATTATAGCAGAGCAACACCATGTATTTGAGAAACATCCAAATACTATTTTTATAAATGCACACATGGGCTGGTTTGCAAATGATCTTGGGAAACTTGGCGAGATAATGGATAAATACCCCAACATGTATGCAGGTATTGGTGCTGTAATCGCTGAGCTTGGTAGACAACCTAGAAATGCTAAAAAGTTTTTTGAGAAGTATCAAGATAAAGTATTATTCGGTAAAGATGCTTGGCATTCAGAAGAGTATCCAACTTACTTTAGAGTTTTAGAAACGGATGATGAATATTTCCCTTACTATAAAAAGTATCATGCATTTTGGTATATGTACGGGCTTGATCTATCTGACGAAGTATTGAAAAAGCTTTACTACAAAAATGCTTTAAATATTATCCCAAACCTAGATCAATCGTTATTTCCAGAATAAACAAAAAGGGCTTTGAGTTAACTCAAAGCCCTTTTTGCTATAATTTTATTTCAGGTTACCAGATAATTTCAAGTACTTCATCACCACATACAAAAGTACTTTCAGTAACTCCTGCTGGTTTTACAACTTTAAATTTGCCTTTGGTACCTTTTACTAATTCTTGTTGTGTTACGTAATGTTGTTTTCTTTTATGGAACACAATCGCTTCTTCAATGTCTTTTTCAGAAGCTTTTACAGTATACTCATCTTTACCAGTTGCCATTCTCTTATTAATAGCCGCTTCTAATTTTTTGCCTTCTAAGATTTTTAGCGCTTTAGAAGCTTTTGGTACTCCATAACCCAAGAAATTATTTCCATTAGGATATAAGCTTCCAGACATCTCAATAATTTCTTTGATCTCTTCTCCTGTTGCTTCAGGTTTTCTTTGCAATAAACAAGCTGCAAAACCAGTAATTACCGGAGCAGAAAACGAAGTTCCCATTAGTGAGAAACAAGATACATTAGGCTTTAAGTAAGGCAGAAAATCAGGTCCGATGCTAGAATAGCCAGCTTTTAAACCAGTTGGCCCTACTGCACCAACAGACAAAACTCCTTTTGCATCTGCCGGAGCAGAAACTATTTGCCAGTTAGAATCATTTCCTTCATTACCAGCAGAAACGACAAGTAACAAACCTTTTTCTTCTGTAGCAATTTGCGCTGCTTTAGTAATCACCGCAGTATTGCCATCCATTTCTTTTAGCTTATAGTTTTGTTTAGGATCGTCGAACCCAATTGCATAACCTAAAGAAGTGTTGATAATTCTAACTCCTAAACTATCTAACCATTCCATAGCGCTTATCCAATAGTCTTCTTCGGCTCTGGTTTCTGTATCACCTTTCTCCGATCTTGTTAAATAAAAAGAAGCATCTATCGCAAAGCCATATTGAGGACCTTTTGATCTAATACCCGCGATATGCTCAACAACCGTATTACCATGATCATCAGAATAAGTCACCATGTTGTTAAACAAATCTTCTCTGCTAGGATCAACAAAGTCTCTGGTACCTAATATCCTTTCATCTTTTAAAAGGTGTTTCAGGTTTCTATTCTTGGTTAAGCCATAGTAACCGGCATCAATTACACCAATTACAATACCTTCACCTGTTAAACCTTCCTTTTTCATTAACTCAGCTTCCATCTGAGAAATAGCTGTACTATAGCTCGCATTTTCAGGTCTTTCATCATCCTCTACCTGACCATTATAGTTAGCCAATGCAGTTACTCTTCTTTGGATAGGAATTACTTCTTTAACAAAATCTTGCTTTAAAAGCCATTCTTTTTGCTCATCGGTAATTTCTGCAGAAATCGCATTTAACCACTTTGACTGATTAACAGCTTCTACACCATTTTTAGCCATTTTATTCAGATATTCTTCAGTTAGTGGGATGTCAGAATATTGAACAAGATCAATCTTCATTAACTGCCTTTTCTCTATGGCACGTTGGCTTAAATGCTTTTTATAG
>PBYL01000178.1 GCA_002729595.1 Thalassovita sp.
ATTTGCTGCCCTACCAGAAGAATACGCAGGTGCATTAGATTGCAGCGACTTTGTGGAAGATGGTGCTATTGAGAAGTTTTTTGATCTCTTCAAGAAAAAGGAAACAACACTTGAAAAAGAACAAAAGCGAGCTCAACGCAAAAACAATAATCCGATTAAGAAAATCTTTGGTAAAAAAGACAAGAATAGCCAGTAAGCTAACTGACTTGCTAAAAACTTCTAAAACTCGGGCGACTTGTTAAAGGTGAAAACTCCCAAGGTATAGAAGTGAGAATTAGAAATAAACCTATTGAAAACCAGATGGCCATTGTTTTAAACTTAGCAGTGTCGTCTGGTTTTCTTTTAGCTTTTGCTGAACCAATAGTTATCACCACAATCGCAACTAACATCACAGTAATATGCTCCATCCCGAAAAACCTCATTTCTCTTTGGTGTACTGCTGTGCTAAAATTGGAATAAAAATAAGAGATTATCGGACTGATAAAATACAACCACAAACCCAGTATTAGTTGAAAATGAGCGATGGTTGCCGTGATATGTCTTAGGCTATTATCAAATTGTGAAAATGCCAGTTTATTGAGCCAGCCTCTGTAAGCACGAAACAAAGCAAATAGCAAACTGATTAAAACCAACCATCGAACAAACGAGTGCGAAGCCAATAAAAACTGATACATAAATCTTTTTTTGGCAAATGTATTTGTGCTTGGCAAATAAAAAAACTGCAATAAAATTATTGCAGTTTCTTATTGGGTTTAATAGCTCAATTACTCTTCTTTCAACTCCAATTTAATCACTGTATCATTTTCGTCTGGTAGTGGAAAAGTTAGGTAAGTTGGTGCTTTTACATTGATAAAGTAATTACCCTGATCGGAATTTCCCCACCAATTTTCAGAAACTGCAGCAGGCTCGCCAGTGGTTAAAACAGTTACTTTTTCAACTTCTTTATTAAAGTTTTTGATGTTGATGTGCCCGATCATCGAGTTTGTCCAGTGAGCATAAAGGTTTTTACCATTTTTAGTAAAGTAGCCCCATTCAGGTTTTGGCAGATCTGCTGGGCCACAGTTATAAATACTTTCACTGTTTTTATCCATCCATTTGCCAACTTCTGTCAAAATCTCAACAGATTGTTGTGGGATGGTTCCTTCGGATTCTGGACCAACATTGAGCAATAAATTACCATTTTTACTCACGCAATTTACCAAAGCATTAATAATCGCTTCGGGAGTTTTCCACACATTATCAGTGGCATTGTAACCCCAAGTATTGTTTAATGTTAAGCAAGTTTCCCACGGAATTGAATTACCATAAGCATCTACCAAATCACTTTCTGGTAAAGCTTGTTCAGGTGTTTCATAATCACCATAACCTGTAAATTCTCTTTTTATACTACTTGCTCCATGGTTAAAAACCAATCTGTTATTAAGAATAATATCTGGCTGATACTCACGAATCATTTTAACCAACTCTGCGGCTTTCCACTTTTCGTTTTCGTAATCATCAAAAGAATAGTCTAACCATAGAATATCAATCTTGCCATACTGCGTCATTAACTCTTTAATTTGAGCATGCATGTATTCGAGGTATTTATCCCAGTTATACTTTTTCTTATCCCATTCTTTGTTGTCTCTCATTGGGTGATTCCCCACATTCGGATAGTCTTTGTGATGCCAGTCTATCAGAGAGTAATACAAACCCACTTTTAAGCCTTCTGCTCTAAAAGCTTCGAGGTATTCTTTAACAAAGTCTCTACCGGGCATATTTGTGGTAATTTTGTAGTCGGTTAACTTTGTATCGAAAAGGCAAAATCCATCGTGGTGCTTGGCCGTCATTACAGCGTATTTCATCCCAGCTTTTTTTGCCAGTTTTGCCCATTCTTCTGGTTTGTAGCTTCCTGGTTTAAAAGCATCAACATAGGGTTTGTAATCTTCTACACTTATTTTTTCATTAGACTGCACCCACTCCCCTCTTGCCGGAATTGCATAAGCTCCATAATGGATAAACATACCAAATCGAGCATCGCGAAACCACTCAGTTCTTTTAGTTAGTTCGTCAAATTTCTTTTTGTAGTTTTCGTCTTGGGCAAACAGACTTGAAGCGAAGCAAACAAACAGTAAGCAAATTTGCACAACAGCAAGCTGTCTAACATTAGTTTTAATTCTAGTCATCTTTTGTTATTTAGTCATATGTGATGTAATTCTTAGCTCTATATTAAGAAATTTAAATAAGCCCGCACGGTGTTATTCAAAAAATGTAGTTGAGCCGGGATTTGCCCTGTTTAAAATCACAGACCATATTTTGCTGCTTGCTAAAAGCTTAGCCTAGTTTCTTAACTCTTTTAAAATGGCAGTTTTAATTGTTTGAATGATAAAATCACAATCGTCTTTGCTCAATACCAAAGATGGTCTAAGAGTGATGATGTTGCCTTCAATAATCTTAAAAGCCAAGCCCATTTCCATACATCTGTACATTACTTTTTCTGCCAGTTCAAATGCGCGTTCTTTGGTTTTTCTATCAGTAACCAACTCTACTCCAATATGGAATCCTCTACCTGCTATGTTTCCGATTACAGGCAACTCTTCTTTTAACTCATGGAATTGCTGCATTAAATATTCGCCCAGTGTTGCTGCATTTTCTACTAATTTATGCTGTTCTATATATTCGATTGTAGCCTTGCCAATGGCTGCCGCCAATGGATTTTTCTCATGCGTAAAGTGCCCAATCGATCTGTCTTGCAAGATATTATATTCCGATTTGGTAAGTATGCCGGCAAAAGGCACCAAACCTCCACCTAGCGATTTACCCAAAACCAATACATCGGGTGTAACATAATGTTCAGTGGCAAAGAGTTTCCCTGTTCTGCCCAAGCCTTCTATAATCTCATCGAATATTAAAAAGATGCCTTCCTTATCGCAGATATTTCTTACTTCTTGCCAGTAATTTTCTGATGGAACCACTGGTGTTGCTGAAATTGGTTCTGCAATAATGGCTGCAATATCTGGCTCATTTTTAATCAAGATTTTTAGCTGCCTCAGGTATTCTTCATCAATACGGTCTCGGTCTGTCCAGCCCCAAGGGTTTCGGTAATAATTCGGAAATTCTATACGCAAAGCTCCGGGCACCATCGGGCCATTGCCTTTCATAAAATGAGCTTGCCCGCCAATACTCGACGCCTGAAAACCGGTTCCGTGATAAGCATCCCAATAAGAAATGGTTTTCCATTTTCCTGTTATTTGCTTTGCGAGCATTACAGCCATTTCAATAGCTTCTGAACCACCCGGACAAAACAATACTCTATCCAAACCTTCTGGACTCACTTCGGTGAGTTTTTTGGCAAACTCAATAGCGGGAATATTGGTGTATCTACGGGGAGTGAATGCCAAAGATTCTTGCATTTGCTTCATCGCTGCTGCAATTACATCTTGGTTACTAAAACCTGCATTATGCACTCCATTTCCGTGCATATCCAGATACTTCTTGCCATTAAGATCGTAGATGTATGCCCCTTCGGTTTTGGAGAGCACATTCATCACTGGTGTAGACAGTGCCTGATGTAAAAAATATTTTTCGTCTTGTTCTAGCCAATACTTTGTTTGCTCATCCAGTTGTTCGTGATATTTCCTTCTTTGCTCACTTGAGTTAATATCGCCCTGATCTTCTGAGATTGTGTTTTTATGTTCCATGAAATATAGATTAGGATATATGTTCAATTTCATGAAATATGGCTTGGGAAGCAAGAAAACAGTTTTACAATTAGGTGAAAACTAACCTGAGCTATGCAATTCCTTTACTGAATGCACAAGATGAATAATTTGTGAATTGGTTTTTCAGAATGATTATGATTGAAAATATGCGAATACAGTATATTTTCTACCTAAAATGAACCTTTAAACGAATAATTTTTCATAGCTTTTAAGCTTGCTTATTGAGATGAAATTTCTGTTAAAACAACCTTAAAAAACGCCTTTCATCATTTACCGAAACTTGTAATAGCCTTAATATTTCAACAATGTTAGTAGTGTAACTTGGTGCAACTATAACTGATCATCATGTTACTAAAGACCACGTTTTTTAACTTTCTCTCAAAGCTATACATCGTTTTTTTTCTTGTGGGTTTTGCCTTGTTACCTTTTATCAACAAAGGAGACATTGTACTTCTGGCAAATTCTAATTTCAACTCAGTACAAGATGTATTCTTCAAGTTATTCACCAATCTTGGAGATGGGCTTTTCTTAATACCTGTATTGATAATTGCATTAAGTATTAGACAATACTATGCTTTTATCTTAGTGATCTCTGCGCTGTTGCATGGTATTGCTGTATTTGTATTTAAGAAGATACTATTTGCAGATGCACCCAGACCCATTGCCTACTTTAGCGATAACATCATACTGCATTTTACCCAAGGTGTAGATGTGCATTCATCTAGAAGTTTTCCTTCTGGCCACACTGCAACCGCATTTGTGATAGCCGTTTTTCTATCTCTAATTTTTCAAAAGAAGCGCTTATCTGTTGTTTTCTTAATAGGAGCTGCTTTGGTGGCTTATTCGAGAATGTATCTCTTACAACATTTTTACATTGATGTAATGGTAGGCGCCCTTATCGGGACACTTTCTGTACATATTCCTTGGCTAATACTTGTAAATTACTATCCTGATACAGAAATTGCATTTAAAGCTTCTTTACTTAAAGTAAGAAAGCTATTCTTGGGCAGCAAGCTGTTCAAACAAAACGCATAATACTTACCAAGTATCCTTTTTTATATATAGTCACTTATAGGGTTTATCTCAATAGGTGGCTTTTTTTGTGAACTCTCGAATGAGAATTATTCTTTTACAACTTATATTTAGTTTTTAAATCGCATTTCTTTCCTCAAAAACCAATATATGAATACAATAATTGAAGATTGTATCAATAAACTTTCTAACTACTTTGATGAGTTTGAAATAAATCCTCCAGCCTCAAAAAAGTTAATTCAAAACTTAGATCAGTTTTATCCTCATTTGAATAATGAGATTATAGAGTTTTACTCATATTGTAATGGGTTTAATGTGAACCTTCAACAAGAATATAATAAAGGGATAATACTTTCATTAGATTATATTTTTGAAACTATGGAGGAATCCCGTACAGGTGAAAATCCATTATTTACCATTTTATTCCCTCTAAGAAATGATGGTTTCTGGAATTTTGACTGCATGCTGATGAATAACTCTATAGGTGATGGTTCAATAGTATTTTGGGATAATGGCACATCGCCTGATCCAGATCATCTTTTAGCCAGTTCTTTAGAAAAGTACTTCACATTTTTAACAGATTATCTAATAACTCGCTATCATCAAAATGGGCAAATTAAATTCGAATATGATATAAACAACCCAAAGATGTTAAATTATCCTTGGCCTTATAATTATAAATGGATTACAAACTTTGACTCTAAGTTTGCAGAGTTAGAAAATGATAATGAGTTTAAAAAACTATTCTACACAAGAAAACCTATGTAATAAGAAGTGCTTCTATAATTATATTATAAGATAATCTACTTACCTGCCTGCTTCTACATGCAATTGATTAAACTCATACAAAGTAGCTTCTGGCCTTTCGAAAAGTTCGTGCTGACTTACCACCAATTTTAAACCGGAAACTGCTTCGAGTTCATCGAAATACTTTTTCCTTGAAATCAGATAAAACCTCTTTTCGTCTTTCATAAAGGTTTTTAACTCCGATAAGTTTTCAAACTGATGTAAAGGAGCTCCAACAGGAATTACAAAAGCAGGATTCATTTGCTTGTAAGCAACCACTGGCACTTGCTTATCTATATGTGGGAAACAAACTGCCACTGGGTTTATCTTGTCGATTTTTGGATAAGCGATAAAGTGTATTACTGCAGTACCTATAAAGAATGTGATTGCCAATGCGATTAAACTTTGCTGTATTTTGCTTCTGTAAAATAGAAACAACACAGCAATAGCTCCTATTGGAAATACAACTAAGTAAGTGCCTACATAAGCAGTTTCTGCTAAATAACTCTCCGCTTTTAATCCGAAATAGGCTGCGATTGGTAATGCCAATGCGATGAGGAAGATCATCCAGTAACTAATCTGTATATCAAGCCTTTTTATTGCGAAGGCTTCTTTTTTCTGTTGAATAAAATAACCAATTAAAGCAGCGGCAAAAGGCAAACACGGTGCTGGATAACTTGGTAATATTGTTCCTGAAAAAGCAAAGAAACCCACAAACACTGTCACTGTAACCAAGCAGAGTTGTACAAAACTGTTCTGCTTTCTTTCTTTAAAAGCAAATATTAAACTTTGAGGTAATAACACACTCAGTGGTAGCAAACCTGTAATTACATAAACCAATGACATAAAGAAAGGAGCACCATGCCCTTCCATCGGATCGGAATAGCGTTGCAGGTTATGTTTGATAAAAAAGCCGACTGTCCATTCACCATCAGTAGCGAAATGCACTGCCAAGAACCAAGGAGCCGCAATTAGCAAAATGAGTACTATCGCCAGCACTGGTTTTAAAGAAAGTATATTTTTCACATTGAGCTCACCTTCTAAAAACAAAAACAGTAGTACGATAATACCGGGTAGCAACAAAGCAACTGGCCCTTTCGCCAATGTAGCAAAAGCCAGTAAGACATAAGCTCCCAAATACCATTTAAATTTCTTCTCCTCATAACCCCGATAGTAGCTGAACAAGGCCAAACTCACCAGTGTAATGAGATAAGGGTCTGGTGTAGCCATATGAAACTGGGTGGCCACCTGTATGGAACATACCAAGGCAGCTCCTGCAAATAAGGCAGCCGTTTCACCCAGATATTTTTTAGAAAAGAAGTAAGTCCCGAGTACTGTACAAACCCCAAACAAAGCTGAAAAAATTCTAGCTCCAAATGCACCAAACCCGAAGATTTGGTATGATAGTATCATAAAAAAATAATGTAATGGGGGTTTATCTACTCGCAGTTCACCATTAAAATACGGCACCAGATAGTTGCCAGAAAGATACATTTCTCGGGCACATTGTGCATTCTTCACTTCATCGTACATGTAAATGTCTGTACCCCAAATGTTAGCCGAAAAGGCTACTAGTGCCAGTATTGCTAGATAAACTGCTGTTTTTTTCATTAATAGATCGTCGGAACTTTGTCTTCTTTTACAATGCTAGAGTAAGACTTTAGAAGGCTTTATACTTTTAGCATCATCTGAACCTCCTTGAAATACCTCTCTAACTCTATAAGGCTTTTTATCTTGAGATTCGTAGTAAGTACGCATGTTCACTTCCATAATTAAACCGAAAGTAAGAAACTGAATACCTCCTAAAACTAGCATAATACCTAATAAAAGCAGAGGTCTACCCCATATATCATTACCCATTATTTTCTCTGCAAATAAATAAATATTAATTAACATACCAATAGCCAAGCTCCCCAAACCTATAGGTCCGAAAAAGTGAATGGGTTTCTGCATGTATTTTTTAAGGAAAACCATGAGGAATAAATCACTCATTACCTTAAAGGTTCTGCCCAAACCATATTTAGAAGTGCCATGTACTCTCGCATGGTGCTTTACATTCATCTCAGTAATGCGGGCACCTTGTAGGTGTGCCAATACCGGAATAAAACGGTGAAGCTCGCCATAAAGGCCAAGGTCTTTGGCTATGTCTTTGGTGAAAATTTTAAGGGTGCAACCGTAATCGTGAATTTTGATACCGGTTAATCTCTGAATCAGTTTGTTGGCAATTTTACTTGGTACTTTTCTCAAAAGCATACCATCTTGCCTTTTTAATCTTCTACCTGCTACTACATCCCAACCTTCTGTGAGGAGTTTTTCCAGCATTACCGGAATATCTGTCGGGTCGTTTTGCAGGTCACCGTCCATGGTTATAATATAATCGCCACTTGCGGCTTCAATACCTGCCGACATAGCAGTTGTTTGCCCGTAGTTTTTATAAAAAACCAATAATTTAACATTAGGATCAGCTTGCGCTTTAATTCTAGACACTGTTTGGTCAGATGAGCCATCATCCACCAAGATTAATTCATAATCAAATCCTTTTAGTGCCTTTCTTACATTAGTTATAAGCGGGTAAATATTGTCCTCTTCGTTCATTAGAGGAATCACAATAGATAGCTTCATGCGCTGTAAGTTTTGTCGTTTGTGCAAAGGAAAAGATTCACCTTAACTTGTACCCAAATGCTGTTTTAAGTATTCTTTGCCATAGTATGAATAATTAAAGCCTAGTATGACTTAACTTTTAAATCATGCATAATTTGGTTTGGCTAGGGTTATATCTTGTTCATTGCTGGTTAATAAAAAATATCACTAAAAGGGTAACAAAAGCACATATTCATAAATTCGACTTTACTATTAAATTTTGATACTTATCTTTAGCTCCAGTTTTTAAAAATTTTATTTCATAATTAATACAGCATCGATGAGTAATCTTAACCCTGACGAACAAATAAAGAATTTGAATTTAACGCTTCCACCTGCACCAAAACCTTTGGGCGTTTACAAGCCATTTTTAATCGTAGACAATTTCGTATATGTTTCTGGTCATGGAACTGTACAAGAAGATGGCAGCCTTATTATCGGAAAAGTTGGAGTAGATATGGATCAAGACGAAGCAAAACTTGCTGCACGTCAGGTAGGTTTGGCGATACTTTCTACGCTAAAAGAAAACTTGGGAAGCCTTAATAAAATCAAAAGAGTAATTAAAGTTTTGGGAATGGTGAATGCTGTTGCTGAATTTGAAAAACACCCTTTTGTAATTAATGGATGCAGTGAGTTATTTGCTGATGTTTTCGGTACTGAAAATGGCATTGGTGTAAGAAGCGCAGTGGGTATGGGTTCTTTGCCAGATAACATTCCTGTTGAAATTGAAGCAGTATTTGAATTAGCTTAAAAGAAATTATGTCTGCAAAACCTTGGTACGAAATTGATCAGGTTGATAAAATTGACTCTCCGGCTTTGGTAGTGTATCCGGCGAATATTCAGCAAAATATAGATAAAATGTTGAGTATCGCTGGTGATGCAGAAAAGCTATTCCCGCATGTAAAAACCCATAAAATGGAGGCTGTTGTTAAAATGCAGCTACAAAAGGGAATAAAACGCTTTAAATGCGCCACCATAGCCGAAGCTGAAATGGCAGCTCAGGCAGGGGCTAGTGAGATATTACTGGCCTACCCTGCTATTGGGCCTAAAGTTGAGCGATTTAAACAACTTTGCAATCAATTTAAAAGCACGCAATTTTCTACCTTAATCGACAGCCAAGTTGGTGCCGAGCAGTTATCGACTGCTTTTTCAGCGGAGAACCAAACTGCTTGTGTCTGGATTGATGTTGATGTTGGCATGCATCGTACTGGTGTGAGCATAGAAAATTTGCAGACTTTCTTCGATTTTGCCAGTAAACTATCAAACCTTTCAATCTTGGGTTTTCATGCTTACGATGGGCATATCTATGATAGCGATAAGGCAACAAGATTTAAACATGCAGCAGAGGCATTTGAGCCAGTAAAAGCGGTTAGAGATCAACTAGAGATATCTACCAATACCAAATTGCCAATTATAGCGGGCGGCACAAGTACATTTCCGTATTACATCCAACACGAAGGTGTGTTGGCTAGTCCGGGAACGAGCTTGTTATGGGATGAAGGTTACCGCAAAAAATTCCCCGACCTACAATTTGAATTTGGAGCGCTTTTGCTTGCCAGAGTAGTTTCTAAACCTCAAGCAAATACCATTTGCATCGATTTAGGTTACAAAGCTGTAGCTTCAGAAAACCCACTACCTAGGGTAACATTTCTAAACTTGCCCGATGCAGAAGTTCTCTTCCAAAGTGAAGAGCATATGGTATTGAAAACAGATGAAAAGCTGGAAATCGGTGCCGTACTTTATGTATTACCGATTCATATTTGCCCGAGTTGTGCTTTGTATGATGAAGCAGTAGTGATTGAAAACAATCAGGTGACAGACAAATGGGCAATCGCTGGTAGAAGAAGGAGTATTAAAATTTAATAATCTGTTTCAATATATTGAATTGGAGGAGCTGGTAAATTAACTAAGGGCATTGCAAAAAAATCCACTTTAATGGAAAGTATTAAAAATGCAAAACCTAATGCTAGGGTAGATTTTGGAAACTCGAACTGCCAAATTTTACTCACATTCAAAAGAATAAATATTAGATAAAGTCTTACTGCCAAACTCAGATAGTCAAAAAGCAAAATGGTATTATCTGGTGCTCCGCCAAAACCTACTGCATAACCTCCTTTCAGTATAAGTAAAATGCTTAACCAAAGTAAAGTTTCTAAAACAGTTATTATGATTTGAAGCTTTCTTTGCTTCACAAAAATACAGCTAGTATAAGCTAATGTTGTAGTTGTTAAAAAGGAAATTCTATATAATGAGAGATCTACAAACTGAAACATATAAGCCATACAGCCCCACACCTGATTAAAGTCAATTTTGAATACAAAACCTAAAATTGATAAAGAAACAGCTATTAAATAGAGTATTCTTAATTTCATCTATAAAAAAAAGATATAATCACTAAAACCCAAGTTAAGAAATTTAGAGACTATATCTTTAAATCAATTCAGAATTATCTCAACTCCAAACCTTCAATAAAAAGTCAATCCAATTTTGATGCATTATCTTTTTAATGTCTTCTTCTATATAACCTCTTTTAGAAAGCATTGCCGGAATCTTCTGTAAATCTGCAATGGTATTTAAATCTTTTGGCGTTTGCTCGATACCAAAAGCACCATCAAGATCAGAACCGATTGCCGCATGATTAGTATTACCAGCCAACTGGCAAATATGGTCGATATTCTCCACCACATTTTCAAGGCAAGCACCTGTACTTTCTGGTGTAGATTCTCCCCTCACCCAATTAGGCACCAACATCCAAGCATCTAGTGCAGCGCCAATTACAGCACCACGTTCAATCAAAACCTTAATTTGCTCGTCGGAGTATTGGCGATTATGGTTTACAAACTTGCGGCAGTTATTATGACTCGCCCAAACATGTCCATTAAAATTGTCTAGCGCTTCCCAAAAGCTATCATCGCAAAGGTGAGTGGCATCTAAAATGATGTTTAATGCTTCCATCTCTTTTAGCAGCGCTTTCCCTTTTGCTCCGATTCCACCAGTAGCATCTGTACCTTGCGCATAAGTTCCGGGACCGTAGTGTGCTGGGCCTATCGCTCTTAAACCTTGGGCATAAGCTTTTTCAACATAACTTAAATCAACTATTGAGTCGGCACCTTCTAAGCTAAGCATATAGCCAATTGGTTGGCTTTCTCTATTAGATTTCCAGTTTTCGAGGTGTTTGGTAAGAGAAGCTTTATCTGTAATCTGCAACATCTCTCCTGCAGATTCCATGGCTTTATACCATGCCAGTTGGGCTTGGGTCATGGCATAGGCTTGTTCGGGAGAATGCCAGCCAGGAAGTTTACTACCTTTTTTAACATAGCGGGCAATTTGGGTTGCCACTACCATTCCTACATTTCCTTTTCTGAGTTCGGGTAAAGTTACCGTTCCTTTCGCTCTGTCTGGTTTATCGGTTAGTCCTTTTTCACTTTGTCGAATCTCTTCCACTTGCCACCTTAAATCTCGATTCCACTCAACAGCGTTCATCGATAAATCTAGGTGAGCATCAAAAATAAAAATATCTTCTGTCATACGATTAGAATTAATTGAATGCTTGAAGATATAATAAAAAAGAAAAACCTCTGATACATCAGGTTTTAAACTTACCAGAAGCATCAAGAGGTTTGGGCTTTCATTTATTTTTATTTCGCCATGTTGTATACGTAAGTACCAGCATCGTCAGCAGGCACTTCGTCGTCTAGCTTTGTAAGTTCCCATTGTAAAGAAACACTTACTGTTTCATTGTTAAGCGTACCGCTGCTAATGGTTACATCTCTGGTATCAGAACCGCTTGTAAAAGTTACTACACTACCTGTAATGCTAAAAGTACCAGAAGTACCGATAGATGGTTGGTAAGTAGCAGAACCTGAAGCAGTATAAGTATCAGGGTTACCGTCTTTATCAAAAGTTACTACAAGTGTATAATCCGGAGTAGGATCGAAAGATTCACCATCAAGAGTTGCTGATTGAAGTGTTAGTGTTATCGACACCGGCTCTGGCTCAGGATCATCATCATCTTTACATCCTACCAGTGCAACAAGTAAGAAGAAAGCCAATAAGCTTAGAAGTTTTTTTGAATGATTCATTGTTTTTTATTAGTTATCAAATAATATTTTAAAATTAATATTCTCCTCCAATTTTTCTACCATTAATGCCCATTCTTTCAGGAAATTTAGGTAAATTTTTCGGAATACTTGTTAAACCTGTCGTATCAGTTAGTGCTTGCATAAAAGCAACGATGTCACTTTGTTCACTATTAGACAAGCTTAAAGAATCAAAAGGCAGTGTTTGGTTGGGTATATCCATGCCTAAACCTTCTCCACCACCTCTATTATAAAAATCTACTACTTCTTCTAATGTCTCATACACACCATTGTGCATATAAGGCGCTGTAATTGCAGCATTTCTTACCGTTACGGTTTTAAAAGAATGTTTATAGAAATCTGCCTTTTCTTTGTTTACCCCAAAGTATCTACCTAAATCAGGATCGATCTCAAAGTTTGCCATTTCTTTTTCTTTGGGCACACCTAAAACCTCAGATTCAATTTCTTTATAAGCAGGTGGAACACTACCATTAAAAACAGGAGCAAAATGGCAAGTACCACAAGCAGCTTTTCCCATAAACAAGTTGAAACCATTTTTAACGGCTGGGTCTATGTCGGCCACTTCTCCCCTTATATATTGATCGAAAGGTGAATTAAAACTTGCCAATGACTTCACATAAGCTGCTAAAGAAAATGCAATAGAAGATTTTTTAATCGGCTCATTTCCATACTCAGGAAAAGCCTTTTTAAACATCGCCACATACTCATCACTCTTTTTAAGCTTATCGAACAAATCGAGATAGTTTGTGCTGAACTCTTTGTGCGATGTAATTACATGATCGAGTTGCAACTCTAAAACCTCCGAGCGTAAATCGTAAAAGAATCGATCGGCATACACCGCATTTAGCAAAGTAGGTGAATTTCTCTCAACTGTACCATCAAAACCGGTGGCAATACTCTTAGGCAAACCATCTGTAAAACCTTTTGATGGTTGGTGACAAGAGGCGCATGCACGCTCATTGGTATTAGACAAGGCAGGATCGAAAAAGAGTGTTTTACCCAAGTTCAATACTTCAGGTGTAAATTTTGGCTCTATTACCTGAGTAAAGTAAAATGGATTGATTAGGTCTTGATCAAAAATATTTCTTGCATAATAATTTACCGAGTGTTTAATATCCAGCCTTTCTGCCTCGTACCAAGTTTCAATTCCAAAAGCAAGATGTGCATCTAATAGCAAGCTAAAAATTGGGTTGGCATATTCTTTAATAAACTCAGCCCTGTCGAAAGTATCAAAGTTGCGATTTTCTTTTAAGTAGTTGATCGCATTCTCAAACACCTCCGTTAGTTGGAGATCATATCTTTCTTCCCTGCTTTTCATTAGTGGGAAATAGTTTTTAACTGCGTCGTAAGTACTTTGCATAGAAATCTCCGCATCTTCTAAAGAACTTGCCAAAACCGGAGAATCAAAACCTGTAATACCTAAAGTAACAACTCTGATTACTTGCAGTCTGGCAGCTTCAAAAATGTGTCTGTCTGTTACCAGATATTTCTTTTGATACGATTCTAGAATTTCTGTGCTTTTGGCAAATTTTTCGGTAAGGTCGGTGAGTGCTTCTTTTTGTGCATAGAGATTATCTTCATAAACTACTTCTTCCAACCTTTGTAAACCTTCTGGCTCAAGCACCGATAAACTTGGTGCATTTCTTTCTAATGAAGGTAGTGGAGCGCCATTGATATAATCTTTTACAAATTGTCCATCGAGATGCTCGGCAAGGTATTCCACTTTTTTAAAAGCTATTTTACTTGCTCTAAATTCTTTTCTAATGGTTTCAGTTTGTTGATTATTTGCTTCCAGCTTTTCGGCTGACTGGCGGAGTAATTTTGCCTGATTTGTAAGTTGAGATAAATCTGAGTGATATTGTTGAAGTATGGATGATAAAGGTGTTTCATCTTTGGCAGTTTCCCTGTTAGTAAAAGCACTCAAATACACACAAATACCAAATACCACAAAGGATACTAAAAGAGTAGATAGCTTCTTCATAAATAGATTTGGGAAATGTCCATAATTACCCTTGGGCAACTATGGACAAATGAATAATAGGTGACAGATTCTCTTGCTTATTCTTTCACGAATTTAAGCGAACGAGTATCTCCATCAACATTAGCTTTAATGATGTAAACAGCAGCAGGAAGGTCTGATACATCTAAAGTCTTGATTTGACGAGCCACTTTTATACGCTTACCATTTGCATTGTATACAGCTGCATCAATCACTTTGTTAAACTCTAATTGCTGAGAAACAGGGTTAGGAAAAATTCTGAATCCGTCAGCTTCAGAAACAAGTGCTTCTTCTTCTAGAGCAGTGATAGCGCCATCCCAACCAGTAATAGCATAAGTTAAAGAGTTGTTGTATGGGTATGGATTTTCTGTTGATGGGTGCTGAGAGTTTAATAATAAAGTTTTGCCATCTGGAGTTGGGCAAGCACCAGTAATTTCTGCTCCAACAGGAACAACAGAGATACGAGTTAAATCATCAACAGTTGGGTTTTCAACTGACATGTCTAACATCCAAGCTTCGCAAGTTCTGTTAGAAACACCAGCAGGAACTCTACCATAAGAGCTACCATTTAAATCTTCGCAAATTACCATGTAGTTTTTACCACCAACAGATAAGATGTTTACACCGTCAGGGTTTGATAAGTGCTTGTCAGGATAAGAATTTACTTCTGGAGATTCTTCTAAATAAGGACCACCTTCTACATAAACAGAGATTTCACCAGTTGCAGGATCGAAAACATTTACTCTACCATAGTAATCGTTAAAACCACCATCCATTACAAAGTCTAATACTTGCTCGTCTGGTTTTTCTTCCATTTCTGGGTGACGTGCTCTAACTGCGCTTAACCAGTGTGTATCTAATGTACCACCTAAAGCAGCACCTTCTTCAAAAGCAGAACCAATACCATCTCTACCAGTTTCAGTAAAGTATACTTTTTCACCATCTGTTACTACCCACTCAATTCTGTTAAACATTGCAGCACCAGCAGTTAATGCTTCTTCAGACATGTTCAACATAGTTTCTAGCGAAGTGTTATCTACTTCTACCCAAGGGTTTGCAGTTCCGTTAGCCGTGTAAACATACGTAGTACCTGATGTAAAGTCGCCCGGAGTGTCTGCTACGAATTTTGTAAATAAACCTGGAGTTCCATCTTCACCAGTGTAAATGGTTTGGTTGTCTGGCATTACCACACCACCTTCGAAACCTTGGCGACCCCAGTTGTATTGCTTGCGAATAGCTTTTGCTTCTCTTGGGTCGATTTCTACCATCCAGTTAAAGTTTTGGTATCTTTCGATAGTACTTCCATCAAAATCACCAGCAATGTCTGTTGAGATTGTCCAGTCTGTAGTGTCTCTTACACCAGCACCTTCTGCGTAGATGCTAGCATTGTTAGTACGGAACCACTCTTCAGCAGTCCAGATACGACCATCAACAGTAGAAGTAATACCACCGCAGTTCATACCTGTTTCGCCAACAGTGTTTACGAAGTCAACATTAAAAAATTTACCAGTACGGCCATCTGCTAAAGTTTGCTCTACAATTTCCAATTCATCAGTAATTGCATTTCTTTTTACTTTAAAAACGGTCATTCCACCGCCATCGCCAATACTGTCGTTAGCAGAAATTTCTTCGTGGTTTACAGAGATCCAACCTAAATCGTCAGAGTCTTCGTCTGGTGTAAAACCAATAAAGTCGTGCCATTGCTTAGCCAAAGCCTGACCAGCATCATTTCCATAAGTTGAAGTTGTTTGCACGATGTCATCATCGCCGATAAATAGTACTTGGTATTTTAGTGGTGAAGGGGGCATTTGAACTGTTTCTCCATACCATGCTGTGTCTACCTCCACATCAAAAAAGAACTGGCTGTAACCAGTAGCATAAAAAACAATCGTTGCCGCAATTGTTAGAAAAAGTTTCCTCATTACTTTTTGTTTAGTGTAAAAAATGATTTAGGGAATTTTATAGCTCTAAATAAATCATTTAGTATTACATCAGGATTAAGCCATTCTAAACTCTACAGCAAGCTTGTGTTACATCTTTTAACTTATTGGGAAGATTGTTATGAGCGCTTATTTATGTCTGTCCATTTATCTAATTTGTGATTTTAAGAATGATTGAAAATTAAGAGCCCATTAACATAAGTACTTTGTTAATTCTGGCTTTTGGCAACAAGTTTTTCCAAACGATGCGAACTCATAAAACACTTACCAAGATGAAGCTATTAGGGAAGATAAAACATCAAATATTACTATCGGTTATCGGCTTATTAATCTCAGCAGGTTTTATGAGTGTTAGCCATGATCCCGGGTTACTAGGCATGAGCATGCAAAGCTTTAAAGGTGAAACTTTTGAGCTAAATAAAATCACAAATAACAGTGCTAGTATTTTTATCTTCTTCTTGCCAGATTGCCCTTTAGCGCAGAATTATACTTTAACTATTAAAGACCTCACCGAGAAATTCAAGGAAGAAAACCCCAAAGTTTATTTTGTGATACCGGGGAAAGATTATTCGAAAAAGGAAATAAAAGAGTTTAGTACCCAATACCAGATTGAAGCAATTCCGATTTTACTCGATCCAGATTATCAGTTTGCTACTTATTTAGGTGCGAGCATTTCGCCAGAGTGTTTTTTAATTGATAAAAAGGGAGATGTACAATACCAAGGAGCTATTGACAACTGGGCATATGAATTGGGCAAAAAGCGACAAGTAATTACGGAGAAATACCTTGAAGAAGCGCTTGCTACTTTTTATAAGAATGGAAACATTTTAACTAAGAAAACAAAAGCAATTGGCTGTTTTCTAAACATGCCTAACCACAAAGAGCATCACTCAAAAGAAGAGAAACATAACGCTCATCAACATCAAAACAAATAGAAGATCAGATGAACTGGAAAAGCACTTTGCATCTGGTAATAGTTTTTATTGCCGGATTTGTTTGTTGTAGTCAAATAGTGCTTGCTCAAAAAGAGCAGCTCACTTTTAATGAACATATTGCCCCAATTATATTTAAGAATTGCACACCTTGCCACCA
>PBYL01000179.1 GCA_002729595.1 Thalassovita sp.
GAGAGAAAGTATTTGTGATTTTAAACGGGGAGTAATGAAAACCAGCTTAGTATTTCTTTTTTGTGTACAACTCACTTTTAGTTTGTTGGCTCAAGATGCTGCCTTCAATATGGAGTATTACTTGAGCACAGCCTACTACGATCAATCTTTAGAGAAGTATCATGCGCAATTAGACTTCCTAAATAACAACTCATACAACGCACCTTGGCTAAGCAGAGTTGAACTTAGAATCGGTAGTGAAGATGCCAACACTTCCTTAAATGATTATCGATTGAGAATTACACCCACAACACCTTCAATTATTAGAGCCAATAAAGTTTATCATAAAAAACAGTTGAGTAGCATTAGCACAACCTACCAAATTGGTTTGAACGAAGCTTTGAACAACCGTTATGAAATTCTCATCGAGCATTATTATTATTCATCGCTTTTGCAGATTCTACAAAAACAGGAGGCACATTATAATGAACTCTTGAAAAACATTGCGGTAAACAATCTGCAATCTATGGATTGGGAAGATATTGTAGACATAGAATCTGATATGAGTGAGATGAAGATTGAAGCAGAAGAAATAAAAATGGAATTGGCAGAACTCAACTTTCTGGTTTCTTTAGACTTGCCGGCAGAGTCTTCTATCTACTGGGATAGCATTCCAATTATAGATATTGAAGAGGTTAGAGCTTACATTGCCAGAGAAAATTTGTTGCAATCGGAGCAGAATCTATATGTAAAAGAAGCGGAAGATAAACTGATGTTAGAAGAGCAAATGCTTAAGATTAAGAAATCTGAGTCCAACAAAAACATTGGTTATATACAAGGCAATTTCGATACAGACAAAGGCGATGATTTGGAAGATCATTTGGGTATACAAGTAGGTGTGCGGTTACCCATTGTAAACCCAGATAAGCCAGATTTAAATAGAGATAAATTCGATTTGCTAAAGGAGCAACAAGACATAAAAGAAACAACTGAACTGGTAAAGCAAAGATCAGATGTGCTACAAATTAAATTACAACACTTGTTTAATGAACAAGAATTAATTCGTGAAAGAATTGAGCGAGCAAACAAAATATTTATTACTTCATCGCCAAATTCTAAGCTAGATGTGTGGCAATTAGCGAAGAAGCAAAATTACCAGAGCAAGCTATTAATAAAGGAATTAAAGGTAAAAAGAGAGATTTACGACTTGTTCATTAGTTATTTAAAGATTAATAGTTACTTGGTTAGCAAACCCTTAAAGAACTACCTTTCACCCAATTTTGCACCGATTTTAGAGAATAACTGAGAAGTAATCTTATACAAGTAATAACAGCCTAGTACAGTTATCTACTTCATTCATCTTTACTTTATACTTAGAAAAAAATAATTGAGTGTTTTAAAAATGACCTCCGAGTTGAGGTCATTTTTTTCAATTAGATAAATATGAGTAAAGAAAAATTTAATCCGAATTACCCAGACATAGACTACCTTCGAGAAAGAGCAAGCAAACGCATTCCCCGCTTTGCTTTTGAGTATTTAGACGGAGGTTGCAATGCAGAGATCAATAAGCGAAGAAATACTGACGACATCCGAAAAGTAAAAATGAAGCCTGTTTATCTAAAAGATTTTAAAGGCCTCAATATGCAAACTGAGCTTTTTGGTAAAACCTACGATGCTCCTTTCGGCATTTCTCCTATTGGCTTACAAGGTTTAATGTGGCCAAATGCTTCGGAGATTTTGGCTAAAGCTGCTTTTGAGAATAATATTCCATATATACTCAGTACAGTGGGTACAGCCAGTATAGAAACCATTGCTGAGATTACAGAAGGCAATGCTTGGTTTCAGTTGTATCATCCGGCAGAAAACAGCTTGAGAGATAAGTTGATTCAAAGGTTAGAAGACTCCCAATATCCGGTTTTGGTGTTACTTTCAGATGTTCCAACTTTTGGCTATAGGTCTAAGGAAATCAAGAATGGTTTATCGATTCCGCCGAAAATGACGCTTAGCAACATGATTCAGATTATGCAAAATCCGAATTGGGCGATTAGCACTTTATTGGCAGGCAAACCAGAATTTAAAACCTTGTTGCCCTACATTCCCAAAGGTATGAGCATGAAACACCTTGGGCTTTTTATGAACAAGACTTTTAATGGCAGACTCAACGAAGAGAAGATTAAGGCATTGAGAGATCGCTGGAAAGGTAAGCTAGTTTTAAAAGGAGTAGAAAGTGAAGAAGATGTAGAAAAGGTGATTTCTTTGGGTTTAGATGGCATTATCGTATCAAACCACGGTGGCAGGCAATTAGATAGTGCAGATTCTACCATCAATGCAATGGCTCCCATTGTTGAAAAATACAAAGGCCAGATTAAGATTATGATGGATAGCGGTATTCGTACCGGGCCAGATATTGCCAATAGCATTGCAAAAGGTGCAGAGTTTACGTTTTTGGGCAGGTCGTTTATGTATGGCGTTTCAGCATTGGGTAAAAAGGGAGGAGACCATACGATTCACTTGCTTAAAACACAATTGAGACAAGTAATGGAGCAATTGAGCTGCGAAAAAATAGAAGAGTTGAGAGATAGAGTTCTGATAGAATCTCCATCAAAAAATATTTTTAGCTAGTTACTGACGCTTCGCATTATTAATTAAGCTCGCATAAGCTCACAGTCTTGTTTTGCAAATGATTGCGGATTGACTTTATTTGCCGGATAAACATTTTACTATGAAGTTTTCTAAGGAATTACCTTCGAAAACTTCTCTTCTAAAAATATGAGTAAAATTGATATTCGGACGGTAAACGTCATTAGATATATTCAACCATTGAGGGAAGGAGGATCGCTGCCAGCCATTGTAAAGGCAGACGATAGCTTTCCCTATGTAATTAAATTTAGAGGTGCCGGGCAGGGAAAAAAAGCACTCATTGCCGAGCTTATCGGTGGAGAACTGGCAAGAGCAATTGGCTTAAAAGTACCTGAGCTAGTTTTTATGCATCTCGACGATTCTTTTAGCAAAACAGAACCAGACGAAGAAATTCAAGATTTACTCAAGTTTAGTGTGGGCTTAAATCTGGGACTTCATTTCTTATCTGGTGCCATTACTTTTGATCCGCTTGTTTCTGAGGTGGATGGTTTAACTGCATCGAAAGTGGTTTTATTAGATAGTTTAATTACCAATATCGATCGCACTGTTAAAAACACCAACATGTTAATGTGGAGAAACGAATTGTGGTTGATCGATCATGGAGCGAGTCTTTATTTCCATCATAACTGGTCAAACTGGGAGTCTCATCTCACGAGAACATTCCCCAATGTAAAAGACCACGTGCTTCTGAAAAAAGCTGATAGCTTACAAGAAGCAAAGAAAGAAATTCAAGCTGCTGTAACCGAAGATAAAATCAGGGAGATTATTTCGATAATTCCAGAAGAGTGGTTAGAAGATAAATCTCAGGAGTTACAGCCAGATGAGAAGCGAGCTGCTTATATCGAATTTCTCGTAGCGAAAATGTCAAATATCGAAAAATTAGCCAAAGAAGCGTCAGATGCAAGATAGAGTAACATACGAATATGCGGTGATAAGGCTAGTACCTAAGGTGGAAAGGGAAGAATTTATTAATATCGGAGTGATGATATTTTCTAAACCCAAAAGGTATATTGGCATTAAGTACAAAATAGACGAAAAGAAGGTAAAAGCCTTTTCGGAAGATTTGGATATTGATACCATTACCAGCTATTTAAAAGCCTGGGAAGATGTTTGCGAAGGTGCTCCAAAAGGCGGAAGTATTGGAGAATTTGATATGGCTTCGAGATTTAGATGGTTAACAGCATCTAGAAGTACCATTATTCAAAGCTCCAAAACCCATATTGGCATGTGTACAAATCCAGCAGAAGTTTTACAAGATTTGTATGAATATTATGTATTGTAAGTATGGGATTTTACTCCCATACTTTTATTAATTAAAACCTTCTTCGCTGTCCAGAGAATTCCATGGCTTCCCCTTTGCCAAAACCATAACTGAATCCCATAGTGATAAACCTTCCTCTTCTGCGGTAGCTGTAGGTATAAAAGCTAGTTTGTGAGGTTTCGCTTTCTCTAAATCTAGAAGCAAAAATATCTCTTACACTAAAGTTTACAACTCCTCTGCCTTTAAACAATTTCTTTCTTAAACCCATATCGGTAAAAACATTGCCAGAGATTACACTTTGCACCGTTTTGTATTTCGATTGATACTGACCTGTAATTTCAAAATCTATGTCTAGCGGGAATTTAATTTTAGTAGTTACTTTAGAGCTCCATTGGTCACCATTAAAATCGAAAGTGGTGGTTTCGAGTGTTCCTTCCCGGTTAAAATAATTGTAGTTCAATTCGCCAGTCACCGAAATCCATTTAGCAGGAATGTACTTACCATTAACCTCAACACCTGTAGCTTTATTAGTACCTATATTATAAGGTTTTGAGATGTTTACATTGTTTTCTGAGGTAGAGATATTTTCTACTACATTGGTGGTGTAACGGTGGTAAATACCAAAATTCCAAGAAATTTCTTCGAGGGTATGCATGGCAGCAATCTCATAAGAATCTGTAAACTCTGGTTGCAAGTTTGGGTTACCAGTTCTAATACTAAAGTTGTTTCTAATATTGAAGAAAGGATTTAAATCCCAAAGTCTAGGTCTTAGAATTCTTCTTGAATAACCTGCCTGCACAGAGAAATTTTCTGTTAATTTATAAGAAGTATGCGCACTTGGGAAAAGGTTTTCGTAATTCTGATTATTTGTTTCACCAGTATTTTTCAACACGGTATTTAGATCGGTAAACTCTACACGTAAACCCAGTTTTAAACCCCATTTATCACCTTCGTAAGCACCAGTACCATATAGCGCCAACACATCTTGATCGTACTCAAAAATGTTTGTAAGGTTTTCATCTTCTACCCATTCGCCATCTTCCAGATTACTTACAGAGTAGTCGTTGCTTACATCATTCAATACATATTGTCCACCAGATTCTAATGTAAATTTTTCTGAAAATGGTTTGGTATAATCCAGTTTAAAAGTATTCTCAGTTTCTTGGAAATTCGTAGCGGTTTGTTGGTTGCCATCAACAGTTTCTCCGACGGTGGTTGTATTGTTAAATTCAGAAGATTGGTCTTTACCGAAGTGGCTACCCATTGCACTAAATAGCAAAACATGATCTTCATTGTCTTTAAAATCCCTTTTATATTGGGCTTCGTATTGCCATTTCGGATTGGTGGCAGAAGTGGATTCTTCTCTGTACCACTCAGAAACTACTTGGTTGTTTTCATCCAGCGAACTAAAGTAGGTTTTTGAAGGCTGGTCTTCCACCTCGTAAGCGAAATTACCAGAAATGGTCAGCACGTTTCTTTGGTTAAAATAATAATCTGTTCCTAAGGTAAAATTGTAAAACTGTTCATTCCGGTATTCTTTTCCATTACTTAAAACAGTGGTATTATTTATTAAATCTCGGTTGATGTTTTCAGTTTCGTTGGGAAGTTCTCTGTAACCAGCACCTAATTGTGTAAACAAATTCAGCTTTTCGGTTCTTTGGTTCAAACTCAAACCAAAACTGTGGTTATGCGGTGCACCAGTATTTATACTAAAAGAACCATTGGTGCCTTTTCGCTCTTCTTTTTTGATTACAATGTTGATAATGCCTGATGTTCCCTCAGCATCGTATTTGGCAGAAGGGTTGGTAATTACCTCTATCTTCTCGATCATATCGGCAGTAATGGTTCCAAGTGCATTGCCTTGCTCACTAGTAAGTACCGATGGTTTTCCATTAATTAGAATCTGCACACCTGTACTACCGCGAAGCGAAATTTGTCCTTCAATATTTACATTTACAGAAGGCACATTGTTAAGTACATCGAAGGCGCTACCACCAGCACTGCTCAAATCTTTACCTACATTAAACACCTTTTTATCAAGCTCAAATTCGGTCGTAGACCTTTCACCCTGTACGACGAGTTCTTCGAGCATCTCTTCATTTTCGCCCATCTTAATGGTTCCCAAATCTATTTTACCATTAGAAGCTGTAAGGTTTTTAAAAGATTTGGTTTCGAAACCGATAAAGCTAATTTCAAGATAGAAGTTATTGGCATCTGTTTTAATTTCGAAGTTGCCATCGGCAGCAGTAGTTTGCCCGGTAATATTTTTTTGTGTGCTGTTATCTTTTAAAACAACAGTTGCAAATTCAATAGGACTATTGCTTGAGCCGTCAACTACACTGCCTTTAATAAGTGTTTTTTGTGCAAAGGTTGTAGTCGATATTATGATCAAAAGTAGTAATAGAATGTACTGGGTAAATGTCGTTCTCATGGTTATGATGTATATTGTTATTATAATTAAATGAATTTTAATCAAATACTAAATTGTAATCTGCTGAACTGCATAAATTATCCTCTGAACTACACATTATCTCTTCGGGAAAAAATGAAGCTGATGTTTAGCCTAAAAAAATTGCAGTTTGCCAGAATACTCCAAACCTGAATTTTTGAAAGAACTAACTTTGTGCTGATGGATAAAATGAAAAAAGCTTTTTTTAAATCGAAGGAATTCTACTTTCAGGTAGTGTTACACGCACTGGTTTTTATCTTTTATTCTTTTGATAAAAAGAATCCGGGTATAAAGCCATATCAGGTTGTGTTCTTTATAAATTATGCAATGAGTACCTTATTTATTAGCTATTACTTGTTGCCTAAGTTCTTCTATAACAAAAAACACTTTCGCTTTTTTACAGATGTTTTGCTCACGGTAGTTTTTGTAATCATTGTTGAAGAGTTGGTTTTAGAGCAAATCTTTTTTCCAGATACCAAAGGCCGCAGTTTTCCGGGGGTGTTCTTTTCTTTGTTAGATGTGCTGCCGATCATCACCATTTTATCGGGTTTTAAGTTTGCTTGGGATGCTTTGCTTAAGCAGAATGAAGTAGACGAATTAAAAGCGACTGTGGCAGAAAGTAAATTGCAGCTTTTAAAATCGCAGATTAACCCACATTTCCTGTTTAACAACCTCAATAATTTATATTCTTATGCTATCGAGAATTCGCCCAAAACGCCAACTATTATTTTGGAGCTGAGTTCTGTTTTGCGCTATATGCTGTATGAATGCCGAGAGCGATATGTGCCATTAGCCAAAGAACTAGAGCAGATGGAAAACTTTACCAAACTCTATCAACTACAAATTGAAGAAAGGGGAGAGGTAAATTTTAACATCCATCATATTAAAACCAATTATCAGATTGCGCCATTAATACTCATTGTATTTATAGAAAATGCATTTAAACACAGTCAGGCAAGCCAGTCGGAGAACATTTATATTGATATTAGTATTGATGTAACCGAAGAAGGTATCTTGATTTTTAAGTGTAAAAATAACTTCCATGAAGTAAGCAACACAGAGAATTTATCTCATGGAATTGGCTTAGAAAATGTAAAAAAGAGACTAGATTTAATTTATGCTGATAAGTACGAATTATCGATAAATGATGCTGATAATTTTTATGTTGTCGAGCTAAAATTATACTTAACCAAAATGAATGAAAATGAAATGCATCATCATAGAAGATCAACCACCAGCACAACGTATTCTTAAAAGATATGCCGAAGACACTGGTAGTTTGCAAGTGGAGGCGGTTTTTTCAGATGCACTTCAGGCAATAGATTATCTGAAAAGGAAAGAAGTAGATTTAATCTTTTTAGACATTCACCTACCAAAAATCTCTGGTATGGATTTTCTAAAAAGTATTCCCAATTTGCCACCAATTATACTTACTACGGCTTTTCCAGATTATGCATTGGAGAGCTATGAGTTTAATGTGGTAGATTACCTTTTAAAGCCTTTTTCTTTTGAAAGATTTATTAAAGCTATCTCTAAAATTCCGCTAAAAAATCAAGCAGATAGCTTTGAAAATCAGTCATTTACTCCAAAAGAAATTTTTATTAAATCGGGTTACGAGCATATCAAAGTGACTGTAGACGATATAAACTATATTCAATCAGATGCAGATTATACAGAATTGATTACGGTTAGTAAAAAGTATTTGTCTTCTGAAACCTTGCAATATTGGTTAGATCATTTAAACCCAAACCAATTTGTGAGAATACATAAATCTTATATAGTAAATGTGTCTAAGATTGAGAAGGTAGGCGGCAATAGAATTTTTCTTAGTGGGGGAGCTGTAATACCCATTGGCAGAACTTATAAAGAGGGATTTATCAAGAAATTTATTGAGCAAGCTTAAATAAAAAAGCATCTGCCAGTAAATGGAGGTACCAGACAGATGCCGAAACTATACATATTCAATTTTTTAGTTTGCTTTGCTCCCTTTTATTCCGCAGCCAATTGCTTTGGTTATAGTTGGGCTTACTTCATCTCCGCTTTCTAAAGCTGCAATGGCTTTTTCTACATACTTTTCTTCCACACCAGATTCGTCTCTGGCGCTGTCGTCTATCGCACCGTGGTAGCGTACTGTTAAGTCTTTATCTACTAAAAATACTTCTGGCGTTTTGGTAGCTCCGTATTTTGGATAAACTTCTTGTTTCTCATCAATTAAATATAAATAAGGAAAGCCTTTTTCTTTGGCATTTTTCTGCATGGCTTCAAAACTATCTCCTGGTTTTTGTGCAGCATCGTTTGGTTGAATGGCCACTACTGGATAACCTTTAGGTGCATATTCTTCGTGTAGTGCTATAATTCTTTGCTCGTTTGCCTGCGCATAAGGGCAAGTGTTACAAGTAAAAACTACAATAAATCCTTTAGGAGTATTGCCATTTGCATCTTTAATATTTTCGAATGAATAGGTTTTGCCATCAATGTTTTTAAGATTGAATTCAGGGGCTTTTTCGCCAACTTTAACTCCCTCTGTTGGGTCGTTATTTAAGTTAATCTGGAAAGTGAATGAAAACAAAAATAGAGACAAACCAATTAAAAAAATGTATTTCATGATTTCCGGGTTTATGTTAATAATTATAATAAAGGCTTTATTGCTTCTTCTAATTCTTGAAGATTCTCGAAAGCTTCACCAAAAAAACGGCTGTTTTCTTTGTTGTAGACATAAGTTGCTGGTATGGCTCCCGACCAATCTGGCGATACCTTATCTATCCAATCGTTGTATTTACCATCGAGTAAGACGATCACCTCAGACATTAATCCTTTCTTCTCCACAAAAGAGACCAGTTTTGTTTCGACTTGCTTAGGAAAATCTAAACTGCATAAAACTACTTTTACTTTCGAGTCTTTATACTTCTCGGTTAGCTCTTCAAAATAAGGTAGCTCTGCGATACATGGTGCGCACCAAGTTGCCCAAAAGTTGATGATATATGTTGTATCATTATTTTGCTGAAAGGCTGCTTCTATGTCTGTAAACGTGTTGTAAACAGGTATGTCTTTTACATAATAAGAAGGTTTAGGCCAATCAGTTTTTACATCAGCATTTAGAGCAGGTTTTTCCGCTACAGAATTTTTAAACGAGCTGGCTACCACTGAAACAGCAACAACCAATAAAGTAAGTGAAGCGAATCTTATACTAGATGTAAAACTATTTCTAAGCATTAAAAAATGGTTTATGTACAATCGTAATTTCATTATTATTTTACCAATTAAATTACTATTGATGATCAATAAAAATAAATCTGGTCAACAACAAATGTAGTACTGCCAACTACAGATTCTTTTTGCTTAAGCTCTACAGGTTTAATAAAGAAGATGTAAGAATGTTTACATTTTTTTCTAAGAACTTCTTTCAAAATTATCTTATAACAAAGCATATATAGAATATTCATACTTTAAATGTGGTATTATTTACCCATTTTGTGTACATTGTTATGTATCAATCTACTCACACTTTCTAGATTTTAAAAAATCACATTTTCACTGATAAGGATTAACATCTTATAATAATACAATTATATTGGCAAATATGTAACATTATTATAGGATAAGTGCAATTATTTGATTTTCCTTACTATAAACTGGCTGACAAATTGAATTGTAAAATAATAATTAACCAATTTTTAGCAAAACAGATAGAAGGGTGATGAAAAGCAAATTTGATTTAGTGTTTCTGATTGATGATGATATTGATGATCTTTTTATTCATACGAGAAGAATAAACAAGTTCAATTTTGCAGAAAGGCTTTTCACTTTTACAAATGCCGAAGAGGCACTTGGACACCTGAAAAAAGCTGACAGTAATACAGAGCTTTCATTACCAGAAATTATCTTTTTAGACATTAACATGCCTAGAATGAATGCTTGGAGATTTTTGGAGGAATTTGATAAACTAACTGAAAAAGCAAAAAATGCAATAAGCATTTTCATACTAACATCTTCGAGTGATATAAGTGACGAAAACAGAGCTTACTATAATAAAAATGTGAAAAGCTTTTATAGTAAGCCGATTACTAATGAGATGTTGTATAACATCAGACATTATGTTTTGAGTGATATCTTCTAGTCACTCAAATTACACTTACTCTAAACTTGCGCTATTACTAAAAAACACAAATCTATGGCTTAGAAACATTTTTTCATGACAGTTCTTGGCATATGATCTTTTAAATTTTTACTCAAAACAACATATAAAATGCTCAATAGAATTTTTGTAATAGGAGGTTCAGCAGGAGCTCATCAAGTTATAGAATTCATCCTCAAATATGTATCTTCCGAGATAAATGCTGCTTTTGTAATTGTATTACATTCTTCTGCCAATAGCATAGGCACTTATGCAGAAATAAGTGGATTGCAGTCTAAAATTCACTGTAAGAGCGCAGAGCATGGAGAAGAAATTAAATCTGGTGTAGCCTATTTTTCTGTTCCAGATCATCATTTATTTATAAATCACGATGGAACATTGGCACTGGGTAAGGGTCCGAGAGAAAACTTGTTCAGACCTTCGATAGACGTATTATTTCGCTCGGCAGCTACCTCAATGGGTAACCAGATTGTTGGTATTTTGCTTACAGGAAGGTTGAGTGATGGCACATCAGGCTTGCAAGCCATTAAAGAATGTGGAGGAATAACAATGGTGCAAAACCCTGAAAATGCCGAGTACCAAGAAATGCCTTTAATTGCTCAAAAAAATGTAAACCCGCATTATGTAGAAGACATTGAAGAAATTCCGGGGATTATCGGAAAGATTGCTGATGAACCTTTGCCAATAAAAGTAGAAATTCCAGAACGCTTGCTTCTAGAGAATTCAATAGCCAGAAAAATTGCGAGCCAAATTGATACACAAAACCTATTAGGAGAACAAGTAGCATTGAGTTGTCCTTCTTGTGGTGGACCTTTGTGGAAGATGAAAGACGATAAAAATACACGCTATCGCTGCCATGTTGGTCATGCATTTACTGCCGAAGCCCTAGATCAAAGTCAGCAAGAAGCTTTGGAAGAAACACTGTGGGTTTCTTTGAGAACATTTGAAGAAAAAGCGATACTTAAGCAAATGATGTTGGACAAATACAAAACAGATGGGTTTGATCATTTAGCGAATTCTATGCAAAAAAGTGTAGATGAGATTAAAGTGCATATAAAACGTCTCAGAGAAATTATGAATTTGGAAGATCAATATTAGAAAAATATAATTTTAGATTTCCAGAAAAAGCGTGACACACCTTTGACAAAGAGCCGATTTACTTAGGCATAGTTAAACATCATTCATTTAAATTTTAATTATGGAATTACAAGGTAAAACGCTGGAAATGGTAATCTTTAAAACAAAAGCAGGTGTTTCTACAGAAGCTGCTCAACTGGCAATGAACAAACTAAACACAGTTTTAGACGAGTTTAAAGGCTATTCGCAAAGATTTACTGCCGTTTCTGAAGATGGCGAATTTATAGACTTGGTCTTTTGGGATAATTTAGATTATGCAATGCAAGCCAATGAAGCAGTGATGAAAAACGAAGAAGCGTTGGAATCTTTCGGCTTAATAGATGACCAAAGTATGCAGTGTCGGCATTACGAAATTTTCAACTCAGTGAAAGCATCGTCTAAAGTTTGAAAGATAAATTAAATCTGCTTTTCCAATTTTTGTGGCTTTTTCTCAATCTGATTATTTTAGGCATTTAGAATACTAAACTAGTGGTAGTTATTATCACTAGTTTTTATGTTTATCTTCCATTATGAAAAAGCATTTCACAAAAATTCTGATTGATATGATCCCAGTTGTGCTTGGGATTTTAATTGCGCTGATTATAAATGATTGGAGAGCTGAAAGAGCAAATGCCAGATTTCTCAACAAGGTGCTAGTATCTATCGAATCAGAATTAAAAGAAAATGAAAAAGAACTAGATGAAAAGATAGCTGAGCATATCAACTTACTTGATTCAATTAGTTTTTACATGGCAGATGAAACTGTAAGTATTAATGATATAGTAACTAAATTAGGAGGAATCCGCGGGGTAAATATTAAAAACACATCTTGGAAATCTTTTATCAACCCAAATATAGAATTGGTCGATTACAAGATTATTTCTAACCTAACAGATATTGAAGAAGGCAAAGAATCTTTAAAGCTTCAATCTGCCAAGTTATTAGACATGATGTATTCGATTATTGATAAATCTGATAAGAAAGATAAGCAGATTTTTAAGTTAATTATTAGTGATTTGCTCTATACAGAAAAATTGTTATTGGAGTATCACCAAGAATTTTTAAATAGAAAAA
>PBYL01000180.1 GCA_002729595.1 Thalassovita sp.
ACTCAGATAAAAGTATTAGCCTAAACTTTCAAGAACTTAACTCTGAAGAAGTATTAAAGGATAAGATTATAGGGATTTAGAGCAAACACATTAATAATATAGACTTTGAAACAATTTTATACAGTAATAGCCTTCCTCATTTTTACAAACCTCTCATTCTCTCAGAATGAAAAATTAGATCCGAATTATGTGCCAGTAGAATCTCCTGAGTTTAGCAGGCTAATGGAGTATATGAAGAAAAAACCTGTAGTTTTTACAATCAACAATACTGTAGATACTGTAGATACTGTATTGGAATTGCCATCAGGTACAAAATTGACCATAGCTCAAAATGCATTTACAAATAGCAATGGCGATATAATTAAAGGTGAGGTAATTATCTCATTTAATGAATTTATTAGTGTGGCCGATATGATTGCTGAGGGATTAGTTACCATAGATTCTGACGGAAATGCACTAGAAAGTGGAGGAATGTTTCATATAAAGGCTACAGACAAAAATGGTGAAGAACTGAAGTTAAACCCTACTTCATCAATTACAATTGATTTAATGTCTGATGCCAAAGCGAAACCATATAATATATATAGTAGCCAGACTGGTAAAAATTGGCAGCTTCAAAAAAGTGATCATTTATATGTTTTGCCGCTAGCTTATTATTTTTCATTAAAAAAAACTCAAAATGGTTTACATCAAATAGATCGTGCAGCATCTTTTCGTTATGACGAGTTATTTGGTGGAAATTTTATGTATGTTTCTCAAAGTTATAAGCTAGGCAATCCTTTTTCTGATAACTTTCCTTTTGTATTTGACAATAATGCTATCAATTTTTTAGACTTTGTTTTTCCTAAACCAAGTGATAAAAACAAAGCAATTAAAATCTTCACCAATAAGGAAAAATTAGTTACAAATTTTAAAGTACAAGTGAAAGAATATGGAATTGAGCCGGATTCTGTAAAAATTAAAATACTTAGTAAAAACAATCAATATAATGCTAACTTACTAGCTGAAAGGTTAGAGTATATGTTGAATGGATTTCTTTCGGAGGGCTGGAGTTTTAAAAAAATTGAAAACTTTGTAGTAAGAGTAATAACCTATTCTACTCCCATCTTACCTTCTACAGGATCTCTAGAAAAGCTTGGAAATGAAATGTCTAACTATACCTTTAGTATTAAATCATTAGGTTATAAAAACTTAGATAAACTGCTTGATGATAAATCTCCACGAGTCTCCATAAAAGTTCAACATAATAGCATAGATCTATTAGGCACTTGTTATCTCACCTTTAGAAATAGAAAAGTACTAATAAACAAAAGCCTCCAAAGCAATATGAATTTCAGCCAAATTATTAAAGATGAGCCTTGCAAAGTGGTCGCTTACGGTTTACAAAATGGAAAGATTATGTATGCCGAAACTGATTTTGTAGCAGACTCAAATAAAAGTATTAACCTAAACTTTCAAGAACTTAACTCTGAAGAAGTATTGAAGGATAAGATTAAAGGGATTTAGAACAGACATTTTACATAAAAACCCCTTCTACTCAACTGAGAGTGAAAGGGATTTTATTAACATATCTACTATAAATATAGTTAAATGAGGTAAAAAAATTCCTCTGATTTACTGAGCAAATGGATAAGGCTCTGTGGTAAATTTCAACTTTGCTCCCAAAGCTTTTTCTAGATCTTTTAACCTAAAACTCGCAATGTGTTTATCTGTACCTGTTGGTCTAAACATGCCTGCAACCGACATGGTCAAATAACTTTCTCCATTCAATTCGTCTAGTCTGAAAGTATTTTCAATTTCGGCATGTTTCTCTTTTTTTGCTCCTGGATAATCTGCGGTTAACATTGTAGTATACTTTTCTCCATCTTTTTCAACTGTTCCCCAATAATCATAAAAATTCTCTTCCACCTCTTCAATAGACAATTCATTACTAAGTGGTTTTTCACTTTCATAATCAATGGTATAAGCTTTTAATTTACCTTCTGCAATGGCAGATTTAATTAGTAAAGGCAAGTCTTTGGTTTCAGCGTTTTCCTCCAATATCAAATCGAATTTTTGGAAAGGCTTATCTGAAAAAGTGTAGCCAAACAATTTAATTTCTGCTTGTTCACTACTTAACTGATCTGTGCATGCTCCTATAAAAATGAGCAATACAAATAATGGTGCAAAAAATGCAAGTTTCAACTTTGCTGTAAAGCGGGATTCTGATCTGTTCATCATCATAATTCTCGATTTTAAAATATTTGTTTTGAAAAAACTATTTACAATTTTGATGTGATTAGCCTGTAAAATATTCTCTATTAATAAAGTAGCATAGCGCTCTTTGTCCACTCCATTTTTTAATACAAATTCATCTGCGAGATACTCATGTATTTTCTGTATTTCTTTCTTAAAAGCATAACTAATCGGATTAAACCAGAAGAAAATACAACCCATTTCAAACAAGATGATATCTAATGAATGCCATTGTTTCATATGTGCTTCTTCATGCAAAACAATAGTATTTAAATCATTGTCATTCAATTGATTATTACTCAGGTAAAGAACTTTTAGAAAAGAAAATGTAGGGTAACTTTTAGGTAAATCTACTTGCCAATACCCTTGTTTTTTTGTGGTTTTATACTTTACCGCAAGCCTAATTAATGTGATGATAGATTTAGCAAAAAGGATAAAAGATATAGAACAACCTAAAGTATAAATAACCAATAAAATATTGGAAAGAGACCATTTAGAAGCTGTATTTAATATTCTGGTCCCTTCAAATTGAGCTGCAATTGTATTTAAATCTTCAGTAATAAATACTGTAATCTCATCACTTGTATTTGTACTTAACCATGTATTTTCAACAACCCAGAGCAAAGGCAAAAAAATAGAAAGCAACAATGTGCTAAGCAGATAAACCCGATTTATTTTAAAGAATGTTTCTTTAGAAAGTAAGACTTTATAAAACAGGTAATTGACTATTAAAAAAATACTGGCTAAAATTAAATAGGTATATAAAAAAGTAGTATCCATTGCGCTTATTTATCTGTTTTCTTTTGCTTCACTAGATTAATCATCTCATCCAAATCTTGAATATCCACCTTTTCCTTTTTAGCAAAAAAAGAAACCAACTTGCCAACAGAACCGCCGAAGTATTTTTCTAGGATTGATGAAGCCGCAAATTCACGATACTCGTCTTTAGATATTATGGGGAAGTATTGATGTGTGTTACCATAAACTTTATGGTCTACAAAACCTTTAGTTTCGAGTACTCTTATTACTGTAGAAACAGTAGTATAGCTCGGTGCTTTATCTTTTTCTGCTTCAAATTCTTTCAGTATATCTCTTACAAATGCTTCTTTTAACTCCCAAAGAATTTGCATTACCTTTTCTTCTGCTTGTGTTAATTCTCTCATAAATCTAAAAAATTTACATATCTACTATAATGATAGTTTATTAACTATAAATATAGTAATAAATTTTATACCAAAAATAAATGAGTAAAATCATTTTTTGCTTTAACCCCAAAATATCTCACTTAACAACCTAGAATATGCTTTTAGCAACTCTCAAAACGGGATGTCTTTTTTATATCGAACCAGCTTTTATATCTTTATCCGTCAATTTTAAGAATTGATACATTTTTTGCATACCAGAGAGCGACTAAAAGACCTTTGACTTAGAGGGTGTTGAATTATAAACCAGCAATATTAATGAATTACAAAGAGCCTGCATATTTAGGTAACAACGAAGATTCAAATCTGATAAAACAACTAATCAATGGAGAGGAGTGGGCTTTTACTCAGACTTTTGAGAAGTACAGTTCGCAGGTTTTTTACATTGCTCTAAAATACCTCAAAAACAAAGAGCTTGCAGAAGATGTAGTTCAAGAAACATTTATTCGTGTTTGGAACAATCGAACTACACTTAAACCCACCGAATCACTCAAACCTTTTATTGTAACAATTAGTAAGCGACTGATACTCAACATTATTCGCAATGAGAAAAGGAAGATTTTAAAACATGTAGAAATACTCGCTTCGCAAAACCCCAATAAGAATTTTACAGAACAATCTATCTTCTACAACGAAACTAACAATCAGTTAAAATCGGCCATTAACAAGCTACCCGAAAAAAGGAAACAAGTTTTTGAGTTAAAAGTAAAGGAGGGTTTAAGTAATGAAGAAATTGCTAAAAAACTCGGTATCTCCGTAAATACAGTAAAGGTACAATACTCAAAAGCTTTACAACAAATAAGAGAATTACTCAATAATTATTACAGCTTGCTCATTATTTCTCTATTTTTTATAAAATAATTCCATCGATATAAACAATTGATAATCAATAGATTAAATACTTTATTTCGATTTATCATCTTCACTTTCTACTAAATATTTAAAATTTTTGATTAGCTGAGTAATACTTCCTTTCGACTTGGGTGTATCCATTCAAAACACACCTTATGGAGAGACCCAATAAAGAACTACTAGATAAATATTTAACTAACCAACTTACACCAAAGGAGGCAGAAGTTGTATTAGACTGGCTGGCAACACCAGAAGGTCAACTCTTTCTCTCACAAAGTATAGACGACGATTTTGATGCGCTTGACGATAACCAAAAGATTTTATTAAAGCCTTCAATTTCAGCAGAAGAGGTGCTATTCTTGGCAAAGGCTTCTAATCCGCCTTTGAGCCAACAAAGCGTAAAAAGGAAAAGCAAAATTCCTTATATGAATATTGCTGCTTCTATCGCTTTTGCAATGATAACAGCCTTTTTCACTTACCAGTTTTTATTTCCTACAGAGAAATTTGTGAGTTATTCTACCGAATTCGGAGAAAAGCTCAACATTGTTCTTCCAGATAGTTCTGTGATCACACTAAATGGAAACAGCTCTGTAAAGTTTGAAAAAAGCTGGAAAAATAAAACAGAAAGACAAGTCTGGTTTGAAGGAGAAGGCTTCTTTAAAGTAAAGAAAACAACAAACAAACTTCCTTTTACGGTATTCACCGATTTTAATTTCAATGTAAAAGTACTGGGAACCACTTTTAATGTTACGGCAAGGCCACAAACATCGAGAGTAGTTTTAGAAACAGGAAGTATCGCACTAGATGTACATTCTGCTGCCAACGATACGAGCCATTTGTTTTTAGAACCCGGCGAAATGGCTGAGTTCGACCCAGTAAATAGTTTGGTAATTAAAAAAGAGGTAGAAACCCGAAGATACACTAGCTGGAAAGAACACATACTCATTTTTGAAGGTACAAGCCTACAAGAAATCACACGCATGCTTACCGACAACTATGGCTTTACAGTAGTTGTCTCCACCCCCGAAATCCTTAATCAAAAATTTACTGGCTCAGTCCCTTCAGACGACATAGATGCGCTATTGAAAGGGCTGGAAACACTACTCGATATTCAAATTGTAAAAGAAGGCAAACTTATAAAGTTGATGCCGAACCCTTAAACTATAATATTATGATGAAAAACATTTTACTGCTATTTATCCTGTTATCCTTTGTTGGGAGGGGCTTCGCTAATCAGGGTTTTGCATCTAACAAGCAAACGAACGAAGATTACGTGGATCAGCTCACACTCCAAACAGTGTTAACTGAGTTACAAGAAGAATTTAAAGTAACGATTCTCTACAAAAATGAGATAAAGGATGTATTGCTTAAAATACAAAATCAAAACTGGTCTAGCTTTGAGTTAGAAGAGGCTTTAAACTTAATCCATCAGAACAATCCTAAAGTCACTTTTAACCAGATTAAAAAAGATTTTTATACTGTAAGCTTAACAGAAACTACAAAAAAGGAAGCTATTGCTCCTGAGGTTGAACCAGAAGTTTTAGCTCCAAAAGTTGAAAAGCTAAGAAAAAAGAAGGAAGTTTTAACAAGGGTAATCAGCGGAACGGTAACATCATCTGATGGTGTACCTGTACCGGGTGCACACATTGTAGTAAAAAATACAGACAAAAATACCATTACAGATTTTGAGGGTAAGTTTAATGTGGAGGTAGCAGATGGACCAGTTACTTTGGTAATTTCTTCTATCGGTTACACCAAAAAAGAAATTGAAGTTAGCGCGGCACAAAGCTCCATTGAAATTACAATGGACGATGAAATACAAACCCTCGAAGAAGTAATTGTAGTAGCTTATGATGAGCAAAGTAAAGCTTCTTACACTGGTTCTGCTGTGGATGTAGACTTAAAAGGAATTACCAGTACACCAAGAGCCTCTTTTCAAGAAAGTTTGCAAGGTAATGTAGCAGGTGTGCAGTCAGTGGCAGCGAGTGGTCAGCCGGGTTATGTGCCAGATATTAGAATTAGAGGTATTGGTTCTATCAATGCCAGCAGCGATCCATTATATGTGATAGATGGTATTCCGGTAGTTTCTGGTAATATTGCTTCTTTAGCTACCAGTACAAATACCATTGCCGGCTTAAATCCTAATGACATAGAATCTCTCACTGTCTTAAAAGATGCTTCTGCCACTTCAATTTATGGTTCGAGAGGTGCTAATGGTGTCATCTTAATTACTACTAAAAAAGGCAGCTCTGGTAAAACGAAGATTGATGTAAACCTACAAACTGGGGTAAGTGAAATTATTTGGGCAGATCGCAACAAACCTTTAAATACAGCAGAGCTTTCTGAGCTAGTTGTTGAAGGGAGAATAAACAATGGAGATACCCGCGAAGAAGCTGAAGATTACATTTATAGTAGAATCGATAGAAATGTAGATACCGACTGGTTCGATGTAATTACCAGAACAGGTCAGTACCAACAATTAAATGTAAGTGCTTCTGGTGGTAGCGATAAAACCAACTTTTACACTTCATTAGGTTATTACAATCAAGAAGGGGTAATTATCGGGATCGACTATGAAAAACTGAATGCGAAAGTAAATGTAAGGCACTCGATATCAGAAAAACTTACTTTAAACTTGGGTTTAACTGCCAATACGCAAACCTTGCATACAAACAGTGAAGCAGGAAGTGCCTACAACCCGATTAGATCGCTGATGCGTGTAGTTCCTTGGGAGTCTGTTTACAACGAAGATGGCAGCTACAATACTGATATTTTACTTACTTATAACCCAGTCGGGTTGGTAAACGAAAACATCCGTGAATCAAAACTATATGGCGTTTTAGGTAACATTGGTTTGAGATATGACATTATAGATAACCTTTCTTTTGAAACAAGAGCCAACCTCGATTTTAATCTGGCAGACGAATTTCAATACGATAACCCATATTTTGGAGCAGGTAGAAACGATGGCGGTAGAGGGTATGCTTACAACAATAAAATTATTAACTGGAATGTAACCAACATGCTCAAGTATTCTTTGAATATTGACGACAACAATGCAGTTAATTTTACCCTGGGACAAGAAGCACAAAAGACACAAGCTAACTCTGTTTATGCTTATGCCAGTAACTATGGCGCACCAGGTTTAACTACGCTAGCCAATGCATCTGTTTTTAATGATGCTTCTTCAACCATGACGGCCTCATCCATTGCTTCTTACTTTTTAAGTGCCAACTACTCTTATAAAAGCCGCTATTACCTAAACCTAACTGGTAGAAGAGACGGTTCTTCGCGCTTTGGTTCTGATGTACGTTATGCAAACTTTGGTTCAATTGGTTTAGGTTGGAATATCCACAAAGAAGAGTTTTTCAATCCGAATGGAGTAATCAACGAATTAAAGGTGCGAGCGAGTTATGGGATAAATGGTAACCAAGGAATTGGCGATTTCGAGTCTAGAGGTTTATACAACACCGGTGCAGATTACAATGGTCAACCGGGTTATGTGTATGCGCAACAATCGAATCCGGTACTTACTTGGGAGAAAAACAAGCCATTTAACGTTGGTGTAGACTTTCTACTATTCAAAAGATTATCTGGTACAATCGAATATTACAATAGAGTTACCTCAGACCTATTGTTAGAAGTTCCGCTTTCTGGAACCAACGGTATCACAAGTTATTTAGCTAACATCGGAGAGATGAAAAACCAAGGTTGGGAATTAACTTTATCATCTTTAAACATCGATTCTGATGGTGGCTTCTCTTGGAAAACAGACCTCAATTTAACTACCAATTCAAATGAGATTACTGCTTTGCAAGACAATGAGTCTATTGTAGATGGTCAATACATTAGAGAAGTTGGAACAGACTTTTATACTTTCTACATGCCGGGTTATGCAGGTGTTGATCCTGACAATGGCGAAGCTTTATGGTATACTGATGAAACCAAAACTGAAACTACAAACAGTTACAGCGCGGCTGATCCATACAAACAAGGTAGCGGATTACCCAAGTTTTACGGAGGTTTAACCAACACATTTAGTTATAAAAACTTCACTTTTTCATTCCTGATTTATGCTAACTGGGGCAACAAAGTTTACGATTACTGGGGCAGATATAACAACAGTGATGGTAGTGCCAACTTAAACGACCGCGGAAATATGACCCGCAAAACTTACGAAAACAGATGGCAAGAACCGGGAGACATCACCGATGTACCAAAAGTAGTTTGGGGTAATACACAATCAGGTACATCTTCTCAACATTCTACTCGATTTTTATACGACGGTAGCTATGTAAGACTAAGAGATGTAACCCTAGCTTACCAATTGCCATTTAATGTGGCCAAAAAAGCAAAATTGAGCAGTGCAAGAGTTTATGTGAAAGGTGGCAATCTGCTTACTTATGTGAAAGACAAGGACATAGAATCTGATCCGGAAGTTGGTATTTCGGGAAGTACCAATTACAGAATTCCTCCTTCAAAGCAATTTGTAATAGGCCTCGATCTTTCATTCTAAACCTCAAAATCTAAGACATTATGAAAAATATATATAAATATCTGCTGGCTGCCACTTTAACATTTTCGTCTCAGGCTTGCGAAGATTCATTTCTAGAAATAAGCCCTGAACAAAGTGTGCAATCTAGCGAAGCGATTACTGACCCAAATACTTTACAAACTGCTATGAACGGCGTTTATAGCCTATTGCAAAATAGCGGTTACTATGGTAGAAGCGTATATGTAATTCCAGAATTGATGGCAGATAATCTCTATTTAAGTGTGAGAAACTCAGGCAGATACACAGACTACAATTCATTTTCTGTACAAGAGCAAGATGGCTATGCAGAAGATTTATGGAACCAAGCCTACGAAGTAATTATCAATGCGACAAAAGCCATTCAAGGTGGTGAAGCACTAGAAGGCGAACAAGAAGAATTAGTAGATCAATTAACAGGTGAGGCTTATGCCATTCGTGCATTAGCTCATTTCGATTTAGTAAGATTTTTTGCTCAACCATATAACTACACAGCAGATGCTAGCCATTTGGGAGTGCCTGCTATTTCGAGCATTGGCGATGCACCAATTTCTCCTTCAAGAAATACGGTAAGCGAAGTATATAGCTTGATCATCAGTGATTTAGAAAATGCTATTGAGTTGATGAATGAAGATACAAACGATGGTACATTTTCTATTAATGCCGCAAAAGCATTGTTAGCCAGAGTTTATCTCTACACCGAAAATTGGGATGGAGCCATCAGCTATGCAACTGAGGTAATAGAAAGTGGTAACTATCAGCTAGTTGCTAACGAAGATTACATGAATATATGGAGCGAAGAATATAACTCTGAAAGTATTTTCGAAATCGTAAATACCATTTCAGATAATGCTTCTACCAATGGACTAGGTCACTTTTTCGATCCTACTGGTTATGCAGATGCTTTAGCAACTGAAGATTTAGTGAACATCTATGATGAAAATGATGCAAGGCTACAAACCATGACTTTTGGAGCTAAAACCGGAGCAGAAGAAGAAGCTTATTTTATT
The DNA here is from genome assembly GCA_002729595.1 of Thalassovita sp. GTDB lineage: Bacteria > Bacteroidota > Bacteroidia > Cytophagales > Flammeovirgaceae > Chondrinema. The sequence goes on from PBYL01000180.1 coordinate 9,831, forward strand.
GGAAAATTTCCAAATGGCACACAACACGACGATAATATTCGAATATTTCGACTGGCAGAAATGTATCTCATCAGGGCAGAAGCGTATGCGCGTAATGCTAATAACACTTTAGCACATGCAGACCTTAACCAAATTATCCAAAGAGCTTCCCCTGATGCAGAGCCAGTTTCACTTACAGGTCAAGAATTAGTTGATAGAATTCTTACTGAAAGAAGAAAAGAACTTGCTTTTGAAGGTCACCGATTATTCGATCTAAACAGAAACAAAAAAGATGTAAGCATCATTCTTTCTGGAAGTGTGATTGAAGCATCTTACCCGAACGATTATTTCATTCTGCCAATACCATTGTCAGAAATTAACGCTAACCCGAATATTGAACCACAAAACACTGGATACTAATGCTAAAGCTTGAATTCAAGCCCTACATACTACAAAAGAAATATGTATTCAGAATTGCAGGAGGGGCACGAACCAGTACCCCTCTTGTATTAACTAAACTTTCTTACGATGGTGTAGAGGGTTTTGGTGAGGCGTCTATGCCACCACTGTATGGAGAAAGTATCGAAACTACTATTCAATTTATATCGAAGATTGATTTATCAGCATTTACAAATCCATATGAAACCGAGAGCATACTCGAATATGTAGATCAAATAGCTCCGGGAAATCAGGCTGCGAAGGCAGCATTTGATATTGCCTTACACGATCTTATTTGCAAATTACTTGGAATCCCATTGCATCATTATTTTGGTTTGCCTGCTAAAAATCTGGTTACCTCCAAAACCATTGGAATTGATACACCAGAAGTAATGGCTCAGCGAGTACAAGAAGCTTCAGATTTCCAATATCTCAAAATAAAACTGGGAACAGATAATGATAGAGAACTGGTAGAAGCTATTAAACTCGTAAGCGATCAACCACTTTATGTAGATGCTAACCAAGGATGGAAAGATAAAGAAATAGCTTTAGATTTTATTCACTGGTTAAAAGAGCAAGGAGTAGTTTTTATTGAGCAACCGCTGCCTAAAGCGAATAAAGCCGATTTGGCTTGGTTAACTGCCAGAAGTCCATTGCCAATTATCGGAGACGAGGGCATACAAAGATTGACTGATTTAAAAGATGCTGCTTCGCTGTATCATGGTATCAACATCAAATTGATGAAATCTACTGGTTTGCGTGAGGCTTTTAAAATGGCAAATACTGCAAAAGCACTTGGTCTTAAAATTATGCTTGGCTGTATGTCTGAAACTTCTTGCGCAATAGCTGCGGCTGCACATTTGGGAGCCTTAGCAGATTGGATTGATCTAGATGGAAATCTAATGATTACCAATGATCCATATCATGGACACCAAGTACAAAATGGTAAAATTATGCTTAATAGATTTACAGGCATTGGACTTTTAAACCCACAATGGAATCAAATACCAGATTATGTTGAAAAGATATAGTATTTATTTTTTACTTATTTCTCTGTTACTTTCTTGTTCAGAAAAAGCGGTTAAAACCGAAAAGGTAATCAATAAAAAAACTGCAGAATTAGAAAGCTTATTTAACTACTTGTTCGAGAATAAGATTTTTAACGGAGCAGTTGCAGTAAAAGACAGTGGTAAAATCATCTTTAAAGAAACTTACGGCTACGCCAATTTCGAAACCGAAGAACCATTTACTAGCCATACACAAATGGAGTTGGCATCTGTTTCTAAACAATTTACAGCCGCCGCTATCATGAAGCTACATCAGCAGAATAAAATTGATTTAAATGCTGATATCAATACTTATTTTGAGCCTGATCTGCCTTACAATGGAGTAAAAGTTTACAACTTGCTCAACCATACAGCTGGTTTACCAAACTACGAACCTTGGTTTAAAGAAAACTGGCCAGAAGAAACCATCGCTTATAATAAAGACATTGTAAAATACTTTATTGAGCACAAACCAGATACCCTTTTCGCACCCGGTAAAGGATACCATTACAGCAATACAGGCTATATCTTATTAGCAGAATTAGTGCATATTACCAGTGGTAAACCACTAGACCAATTTCTGCAAGAGGAATTATTCAATCCATTTATATTAACAGAAAGTGGTTTCTATGGAAGAGACGACATTTTTGATATGAAAGCTTATGCCCCAGCATTTATGTGGGATATAGAAAAGTGTGCATATGTGAGACCCGAAACCTTAGCAGAAAAATCTTATTATTATTTTCTTAGTGGCAGATTTGGTTCAGGGAGATTATCTTCTAGTCTAGATAATTTAATTAGCTGGGATAGTCTCCTGTATACCGACTCATTTTTGGCAGATACTACCAAAGCACTCATCTTCACACCCAATCCAGATACCTCACTTTCTACCGATTATGGTTTTGGCTGGCATGTATACAATGATGATGTAAAAGGAAAAGTCGCTTACCATACTGGCAACTGGGCAGGTAATTTGGCATACATCAAAAGATATATGAACGATGGCTCATTGGTAGTGCTATTGAACAATACCTATGAGAGTAAATATATGAAGTCGGTACGAAATGCCATAGATGCTATTTTAAAAGAGGAGGAATGGCAATACCCTAAAATTCTCTTATCTGAAAAACTCAAAAAAGACATCTGCACAGAAAACTTCGACCCTGTTAAATGGTCTAGTCAGTTTTCAGACACTATTAAGTTTGAGCACGACCTTAAAAGAAATAGAAAAGCTGCAACAAGAATTATCATCAACAAATAAAGCAGAACAAGTACTAAAGCTGTTTTCGATTATACAAAAATAACTATCACAAATACCCCTTGTAATCTTTCAACCAAGCAAAATTGACAGCCGACTCCCAAAAGAGTTGGCTGTTATTCTTTAGTATTTTTCCACTATCCTAAATACTTTACCTAATAATAACGATGCTTAAAAAGTAGATGTCTCTAAAACTCCAATAAGACAATCTCACATTTAATATCTATGCTTCAAATTGACATTATAAAGTAGTGCATTTTAGACTTGTATTATGTAAATTTTATCTTGAAAGCATATCTTTATATTTATTATTGATATATATTGTGAGATAATGAAATGCAAGGCATGGAGCAAGATCAGATATTATGGGGGAAATTTAAACACGGCAATTCGGATGCATTTTATGAGATATACGATCTACATTATACCTCACTTTTTTACTATGCAAATAGAATTTGTAGCGACGAAGAGCTAGCTAGAGATTGTATCCACGATTTGTTTTTAGAACTTTGGGAGTCTAGGGAAAAAATCACTTTTGTAACCAGTATCAAGCCTTATCTTTTTAAGTTTTTACGAAATATTATTATCGATAAAATCAATAAGAAGAAGAAATTGGTTAATGCGATAGAAACCTCATTTACAGAAAACTTAGGCATTAATATTACACTTTCGCAAGAAGACTTAATCATCAAAAACGACGAAACGTCTTACAATATCCAGCATCTTACAGAAGCATTTAATATCTTAAGTAGCAGACAAAAAGAAATTGTGTACCTGAGATTCTACAATAATTTAAACTACGAGGAAATTGCTGACATCACCAACCTAAAATATCAATCTGTAAGAAATCTTGTAAGCAAAGCCCTACAAAAGCTTCGAGAAGTATTAGGCACCCTTGCCTTTGTTATTTTTTTTCTCTCATAATCAGCTAATTACAAAATATTTAAAAAAAAAATTTAAAAAGGTGAGTACAAAAATCACTTTTAAAAGAGGTGTCTATAAACAGCTTTAAAAACTTTTAGCTTTTCATTTTATATGAAAGATTACAACAAATATGAAATTGAAGATTTTTTGTCTGATCCATCATTTCAGGATTTCGCATTAAACAAAGATGATAATGCCATTTCTGATTGGAACCAATGGATAGAAAATCACCCAGAAAAAAGAGAGATTGTTAATCAGGCTAAAAGTTTGTTGACCTCCGTTCAATTTCATGAACAACCCTTAAGCGAAATTCAATTAGCTAAAGATAAAGAAAGATTAAAAACGGCTATTGATCTAGTAGAGTCTCAAAAAACGGAGGCTCTACATAAGATAAAGAAATCTAAATCTATAAACTGGTTTAGGTTTGCTGCATCTATTAGTATTTTGCTTGTTGCTGGTATCTATCTAATTTCTCAAAACACAGCTATTTTTTCTGCAGAAGAAGAGCAAGAAAAGCCCATAAGTTGGATTAGCAGAGAAACCAAGAGCGGTGAGAAGCTAACCATTACTTTGCAAGATGGTACCAAAGTAAAACTCAATTCTAATAGCCAAGTTCGTTTCCCCTCAATATTGGCAAAAGATAAAAGAGAAATCTATTTTAAAGGAGAAGGATATTTTGATGTGGCAAAAGATCCAAAAAGACCATTTACCATTCACACCGAAGGAAACATTTCTACATCTGTGTTGGGTACTTCTTTTAACATGCGCGCTTATCCCGAAGAAAATGGGGTAGAGGTAGCCTTGGTAGAAGGAAAAGTAAAGGTATTTCACGACACAAGTGAAGATGATTTTATCATTTTAAACCCACTAGAAAGAATTTTGTATAACAAAGCAAAAAACGACTTCTCTAAAGACAATTTTAATCCCGAAAAGGTACTGGCATGGAGTCAGGGCACATTGTTGTTCGAAAACTCTACTTTCGATGAGGTAGTTCAAAAGCTAGAAAGATGGTATGGGGTAGAGTTTATAATCGAAAGCAAACCCAAGTTTGTAGAAGGCTTTAGTGGAAAGTTTGATAATGAGGTGCTAGAAGATGTCTTAATCGGTTTAAGCTATACCTCAGAGTTCAAATTCAGAATAGAAAAGAACAAAGTTTATATATCAAAATAATTATTAAATACATTGAAAATGAAAAGACACATCAGAGTTAACACATCTTAGAAAACAAGCCAGCTACAAAAAGCAACTGGCTCGATATAATTAGTTTATAACTGCTTAGCTAAACCGTTGGCTCCGGGTACGCGACTGGCAATTATAATCCTGAAATGCTTTTGACCAAAAAAAAATTTTTTAATCAAAACATACCAAAAATATGAAATTGAAAGTAATACGACAAATTTGGATTATGTCTAAATATGCATTCTTCGGCACAGTGTTACAATGCTTGTTTTATAGCTTCATGTTTGCCGAAAACGGTTATACTCAAAACAAAAGTATTGAAGAAATATACCTTTCCATACAACTGGATAAAGCGCCAATAGAGACGATTTTTTCAGATATTGAAAGAAAAACAGATTTTAGTTTTGCTTTCCATAATGTACAAATTGAGCATAAAACCTTATCTATCAACGAAAAGGAAAAGTCACTCGGAGAACTTCTAAGGTACATTTCAAAAGAAACAAATCTCAGTTTTAAGAGAGTAAATGAGAATATTTATGTTTCTCAAAAAGAAAAAGGTCAGATACCTGTTGAAGAAAATTACCAAAAAAATTTGCAGCAAATGCTGGTTAAAGGTAAGGTTACTTCAGCCGAAGATAGTGAACCTTTACCTGGTGTAAACATTATTATTAAAGGTACCAGCACTGGTACAACCACCGATTTTGACGGTAACTTTTCACTTAATGTAAGTAGTGGAGATGTATTACAATTTAGCTATATCGGGTTTAATCCTCAAGAAGTAACTGTATCATCTCAAACACAATTAAATATTAGTTTAAGTCCAGATTTGGAACAACTAGAAGAAGTTGTGGTAGTTGGTTATGGTACTCAAAAGAAAGAAAACTTAACTGGTGCAGTTGGTACAGCCGATTTAGATGATGTAAATTCTCGCCCAGTTACAAGTTCTAGTGCTGTGTTGCAAGGTAAAGTATCTGGTGTTTATGCTTTGCAAAAATCTGGTAAGCCGGGCGGAGATGATGCTGTAATTAATATTAGAGGGGTTGGTACACTTAATAACAGTAATCCATTGGTGCTGGTAGATGGTTTTCCATCAAGTATTAATGATGTAAACCCGAATGATATTAAGTCTATTTCTGTACTGAAAGATGCTTCCTCTGCGGCAATTTACGGTAACAGAGCTGCAAATGGTGTTATTTTAATCACTACCAAAAGAGGTGCTTCTGGTAAAATGTCGGTAACTTATAACAACTACTTTGGTGTGCAAAAAGCAACCAGATTACCAGATGTTTTAAACTCTTACGAATATACTACACTTTACAATGAGGCTGCGGTGAACACTGGCCTACAGCCAGGATATTCAGACGAAGAAATTGAACTCTATAGAAATGGTACAGACCCAATGTATCCGAGTATTAATTACTTCGATGTTTATTACGACAAAGCGAAAATCCAAAACCACCGTATCAGTTTAACTGGTGGTACCGATAACTTGAAATATGCTTTAATGACTGGCTACCTCGACCAAGAAGGTATCCTAGTAGCTACAGATTATAAGAAAGTAGACTTTAGGTCTAACCTAGATGCTTACTTTTTGAATAAAGACAAGCTGAGAATTTCTGCAAGAATGTCGGGTAATAGAGGAATAAGAAATGAACCTACAGACGAATGGTATGCTAAATTCTATGCGACAAACTCACCAGTTTGGCCATTGCAAAACGAAGAAGGCCAATGGGTAGCAGTAATCGGAGAGAGAAACTATTATGGTGAAATTAAAGAAGGAAGCACCAGAAGAGTAGAACGTTACGCATTTAATGGACAGATTGAAGCCGAATATGAAATTATTGATGGATTATCTGCACAGTTCACTTCAGGTTTTAATGTAGTGAGTCAAAATGCGAATGCATTCCATGCCAATGTGTTACTAGCCAACTTAGATGGTAGTACTCGTACCCTCACATCTGACCTTACAGAAACGGATGATTTAAACACCCAAACGCTACTTACTACACTGTTAAAATACAACAAGACTTTTGGTAAACACGAAATTAATTTATTAGCTGGTTATCAAGAAGAAGAGTTCCAATGGAAATGGAATAGCGGTTACAGAAATAGCTTTATCAATAACACGCAACGCTATTTAAACTTGGGTGATGCATCTACCATGCAAAACAATGCGGGTGCTTATGACCTTGGCTTACAGTCTGTTTTCGGTAGAATTAATTATATCTTGGATGGTAAATACCTATTCGAAGCCAACATTAGAAGAGATGGTTCATCAAGATTTGGAGAAGAATTTAAATGGGGAACTTTCCCTTCATTCTCTGCTGGTTGGATTATCTCAGAAGAAGATTTCTTACAAGGAGTTGAATGGATAAGTCAATTAAAACTAAGAGCTTCTTGGGGTAGATTAGGTAACCAAAACATCAATAGCTACTATGCTGCTAGCGATATTCTTACAGCAGGTCAAAACTATAGCTTTGGTGGTAACCTCAATTCTGGTGTAGCTGTAACCAGCATGACCAATAAGCAAACCACTTGGGAAACCACAGAGCAA
>PBYL01000181.1 GCA_002729595.1 Thalassovita sp.
AAGGCGGTTATAACCAAGCGCCACAGCAAGGTGGTGGTCAGCAGGGCGGCTACAACTCAAACCAAGGTGGCGGCTACAATCAAGCGCCTCAAGGTGGCAATCAAGGTCAGCCAAAGAACCCACCAATGGCTGAGCCAGATTTTGACTTCGACGATGACATTCCGTTCTGAATGACATAAAGTAATTATTGTTAATTAATTCATGGTCAGGTTTATTTAATAGACTGGTTTTACAGGCAATAAATGAAAAATAAAGCCCTTTGAGTGTGTAAACATTTGAAGGGCTTTTTTGTTTTACTTGGTTTTGCTCATTTATAAAATCGCATAATATCTAATATTGTAAAGATGGGGTTTTATGGCTATCCTTTTTTGTCAATAAGGGTGGTGTAATGAAAATAGAGCTAGTCACACACAAAACGGGTGAACAAATACCAATGATGCTGGATGCTTCTGGTATGCCAGTTGTCTTACCCAATGAGTTTGTCCTTTCCAGACGATCCCTTAGTACCAATACATTGGTTCGGAATTTGAGAGAGCTGTCAGTGCTCTATCGTTGGCTCGATAAATCACATTGTGACCTATCTGCGAAATTACTGGCTCAAAACTCATTCAACGAAGCGGAACTAAAAGGTGGTTTGGTCGAAGCGTTAAGAATCGATCAGGCAAATGGGCGTATAAGTGCAGTAGCGCCTAATACCTTCAATCAACGGTTAACAACTATCCGACAATTTTTCAGTTGGTGCATGGACGTTCTGACGAGTCAGCTGCCCCTATCTTCCTTGGACTATGAGCGTTTAAGGGAGAGAAAGTCATTTTTGCTTAAAACGCTCGATGGTAGCTTTATGTCTGCCACACCAATGAGAAAAAGTCTTCGAAAGGGCCTAAACGAGGCAGAAGTTGATTTCTTGTTTGCGGTACTGCACCCCGATGCTGAGCAGGGTTATGGGCGAGATTCTGCTGTAAAATTTAGAAATTATGTATCTGTTGGGCTGATGCTATTTTGTGGTTTAAGGCCAGGTGAGCTGCTTAGCCTCAGGGTAGAGGATGTCCAGGTTGGTGCGATTTCGGCGATAAAGGTTTTGCGTAGACCAGCGGACCCGCTAGATGTAAGACGACCGAGGCCTCAAATAAAGCGCAATGGTCGAGTCATTCCGATTGAGAATAGGCCGCTTGCATTTGCTTTGAATGAGTACATTGTTACTTGGCGTGAAGTGCTTGAAAGTAAAAGCCAAAACGAATCGGACTATTTAATCTTGAGTGATGAGGGTTCGCCTTTGTCACAATCCTCAATTACACAGTTCTTTCAATTGTTGCGATCGCAATACGCTGACCATCTTCCTGAAAACTTAACGGCAAAGTGTCTCAGGCATACATTCTCATCCAGGCTTGAACGGGTGTTGCGTGCTTCAGGAATGGATGAGCAGCGCAGAAGAGAAGCCCTAGCTTTACTTCGTGGCGATAGTAGTTTGGATTCACAAGATACTTACATAGCCCAAGAAGTGGAGGAGCAGGCAATCAAGTCACTGAAGCGGTACCAGGCTGAAATCATGTCAGGGAGGATGCCGGAGTGAACACTAAATTATCGAAACCACAAGCCTTCGAGCAGTCTTGGCCTGAGATAGAGACACTAATTACCCGTGAAGGAAAGGAAGTTGATATATCCGGTGATACTTGGAGATTGCCCTATTCTGCGAGGGATAATTCAACCCTGAATTTCACAAAGATAACTAACTCCGAAATCAGAGAAGCGTTCAAAGACCATGTTGCTGACCGACTTAAACGAATATCTACTCATGCGGGTTATGCTGCGTATCAGGATGTTTGGAGAGAAGTTCTGAGACATTGGGGGAGTCCAGTATCTCAAGTTGATATAGAGTCGAACTTAATTGGTCTGTTTGAAACCGCTATCAATCGCGCCCGCTCACGAAAAAGGTTGTGGGCAATGTACAGGCCCATACAGTGGTACATTTGGAGCGCGGACAATAAGCCAGAATGCGGCTTTTCGGAAATTTATGCGCAAGAACTTGAGGCATTAGAGTTGCCAGGGAATCCGAAAGGTGAGGCTGTTCGGATGGAAGATCCTGAAAGTGGTCCTCTGCACAAGTCTCTTGAGCTACCTCTGTTAATCAATGCAGTTAAATCGGATGAGGGGCGATCATTAGAGTATTTGCAGCAGAGGGTTATAGTTGCCCTCTCCATAGCATTTGGACGCAACCCAGCTAACTTAACCTTTCTGCGTGAGTCTGATTTTGAATGTCTGGTTCCCGGAGGTGAGGACCCCTGCTACATCATTCGCATGCCGAGAATTAAAAAGCGATTTGTGAATCCAAGAGATGATCTTTTAGCTGAATATCTCGATCCGCATTTTGGTGTCATGATTGAGCAGCTGATAGAAATCAGTAAGTTGGTTCCGCTGAGCTTTGCAGATAGGACCTTTGTGAATCCGGAAGAGCGACCATTGCTTATTAACAGGAATGGAAACAAAGCCGCCATTTTATCCAAAGACATTGATAACGCATTTAATCTGACAAGCAGCGATATATCGCGTTTACTTAGTGCGTTCGTAAAACGCCATAACATTATATCGCCGCTTACTGGCGAGTTAATGCGCGTTACGCCAAGGCGGCTGCGCTATACCTTGGCAACTGGTCTGGCTGCTGAGGGAATCAGCAAACGTGAGCTTGCCAGAATACTGGATCATACCGATACCCAGCACGTGAATGTCTATTTTGAGATGGCTGGCAGAATAGTTGAACACCTAGACAAAGCAACGGCGAAAGGTTTCGCGAAGTACCTCAATTTTTTCAAAGGCAGGCTAATCGATAGTGATGAAGATGCTGTCAATGGTGAGAGAGATGACAAGCATCTAACGTTTGTAGATGATCAAAATCCTGCTGATCAAGCTGACATTGGCGTGTGTGGCGAGTCCCGCGTCTGCCATCTTGATCCCCCCTACTCATGTTATTTGTGCCCCAAGTTTCAGCCTTATCGTCATGCTGATCATGAGCATGTCCTGGACTGCCTGCTGGTCGATCGCGAAGAGCGTTTAAAAAAGTACGAGAATGCGCGATTGGGCATACAGCTTGACGAGGTGATCGCAGCGGTCGCACAAGTGGCAAAACTCTGTGAGGAGGGAGCGCACAATGGCTGATGGTCGCTCTAATCGTAAGGCCAAGGTCGTCCCTTTCCTCGATCGTCTGGAGCGTGACAGAAATGAAAACCTTAAATCTTTAGTCAGCAAAGCAAAGCTAATGAAACTGGAGGGATTTGAATCGGTTAACTGGGCTGAGTCTGCATGGCAGATCACTAGTGGCAGGCTTGTAAAGCTTACCTCCCATAATATAAGAGCTTTTCGGATTGGCTTTTGTTTTCCGAGGCAACTGGGTGGTGAGGTTCTACCTGAAAGTTGGGGTGATATTGCGAAGGCATTATTTGTTCTTCGATTTCATAGAAAACATCAAGCAAGCAACAATCAAAGAAACTTTATAGTGGCAATTGGTTACATTGCTCACGCAGCTATGGAACTTGGTTTGGATTTGTTGCGGATAACGCCAGAGGTTTTGGATAGTGCGTGCAGCACCATCTCAGATCACTACGGTGACGGTACTGCATATAACCTACATAAGTTTGTAGGTGAATTTGCTGCGCATTGTGATGCCAACGGTGTTTGCAGGGTTTTGCTGCAATACAAGTATTTCCGAATGAAGCGCCCCTTAAGTACCGGTGGCCTTAATCACAAGAGATTAGATGACCCAGGTGTGCTGGAAACCAAATCGAATAAGTTGGTCGAGCTAATAGTGTTTAGAGTGATTGGTGAGTTGTATCAGCAAGTTCCAAGGGGTCATAAATATCGATTTTATGTATTGATGCTGGCTTTGCTGGCTTGCACAGGTAGGCGGCTTAGCGAGGTTACACTACTGCCCTATCAATTGGTTTCAACAGATGAGGATCAGCGGGCGTATATTGAATACTTTCCGAGGAAAGCTAGCCGAGGAAACGTATTTTCACCGAAGCGTAAACTGTACTTGCCGACAGAGGTGGCGCCGATTGTTGAGCAGGTGCTCGGCGAATTGGTTGATTTAACGTCAGAAGCGCGAAACACAGCTAAATATATGGTTGAGAAGGGTATGGCAGATGTACGCTTCTTGGACAATATTTCGAGTGATCAGAAATTATTCAAGGTCGATTTGGTACGGTTAGGAATACCTAAAAACGTTATCGACACTGCAGGCTGGTGTGCAAAAAATGCAGAGGTGTTCAGAGAGATAAGGTCTGGAGTTGGGGGCAGTACTAGGCCGGTTCTATTCACTTATCGAAAATCAATCGAAGCGTACTGCCAAAAGGATTTCCTTTCGTCTACGGTACAGCCTATCCATATTGACCAGTTCGGCAAGGAGTACTATCTGGGCGACTTGCTATTTGTTCGCTTCCAAGGATTGTCTAGCGGTGCTTACTCTCGCTGGATAGCGACAAAATGCACCCATGCCATGCTCGCCACATTTCTCCGCTATTTCCCTGCGCTTGCCGCCGAATACGCATCCAGCAGTATTGAGGTGGATTTTACCAGTCACCATTTCCGTCACACACTTAATACGCTGCTTGATGAGGGCGGGTTAAGTGATCTGCTGCAAACTGAATGGTTTGGTCGAACCAACCCAAGAGACACCAAAGCATACCAGCATACATCCCGTGAAAAACGAGTACTGATGCTCCGTGATGACATCAAAAAGGGCTTGGTTGGAGGCCAGTTAGCTGAGCAAATCAAAGTTGCACCGGTAGAAGTCCAGGATGCCATTCTGAAAGCGCGAATTCAGGCCGTGCATGATGTCGGTACGGGTATCTGTATCCACAATTTCTCACAAACACCCTGCGAGCGGCATTTGCAATGTTCGGCGGACTGCAAAGACTACGTGTGGGCTAAGGATGATAAGGGTCGTCTGGACGAGCAGAAGCGCCAATATGCGCTTACTGCGCTGGCACGAAAAAATGCTGAAAAGCAGTTGGATAGCACCAAGCCGAAAAAGAGTGCGGACTGGCTGGCACACAACGATAAAAAACTGAAAACACTGGCTTCCCAACTGGCCGACAACGGGGTGGAGCACTTTGATCTCGAACAATATTTACGCGAGGTAGAGCATGGTTAAGCGCTTCAGACGCATGTCCGACAGTGACATCAATACAATTGTTGCCGATTTGGATCGATGGGCGCTGGGCGAGCTTGGCTCAAAACTCACCTGGGCTGTGCTGGAAGAGCGCTTTGGCTTTAGTCGTCAGTCGCTCCAGGCTAAACCTGAAATCAAAGCTGCTTATGACAACGCCAAGCGAGCACTGTCGGGCGGATTGGTAAAAACCAAAGAACAGGCCACTAAAGAGGCCGAAGAGCTTCAGGTAGAGGTAGATCGCCTCAAAGCGGAGCTAGATTCCTACAAGCGAAAAGAAGAGCAGTGGTTGCGTCGCTGGCAGCAAATCGCCTTTCATGTGCGGCAGAAAGGCATTCAGATGGCCAGCGTTGATAAAGCCCCGCCAGAAGGGGCTGATCTGCCCTCTAACACTGAAACCGCGCAGATACTCCGGCCATTTGATAAAGAGATACCACCATCCGGGCGGATCTAAAGGCGTGATGCACAAAGGAATTGCGATCCTGAGGTTTTCTATATAAATTAGCTAAATTATCTATTGGCTAGTGTCGCGTAGGCTGAAAAATGAACGAAAACGAGATTTACGAGCGAATTAAGCAAGTACTGGTGGATGCCCCTCGTAATCAATATACCGCTGAACTTCATCTGCAAATGATCAAATATGCCGATGAGTTGAAGAACATCACCGCAAAAGAGTTTTGTGAAGGGGTGGGGCTGCGGAGCAGTTTCGGCACTGAATTTAGCAAAATGCGAAACCTGACTCGCCGCCTGAAAGCGGCCGGGTTACAGACTGAGCTGATCTAGCTCTTCGGCGAGTAAAGGCGTTAATACATGGGTAAGCAGTATGAATAAAAAACAACTCACGGAGCGAGACATCTGCACCAAGTTCATTACGCCTGCACTTGAACAATCCGGATGGGATATTGCTACGCAAATACGAGAAGAGTTCCCGCTAACCAAGGGGCGGATTATCGTCCGTGGCAAGCTACATACCCGTGCCACACACAAACGAGCCGATTATGTGCTTTTTTACAAGCCCAACATCCCTATCGCAATCATTGAGGCCAAAGATAACAACCACAGCTTGGGTGATGGAATGCAGCAAGGCTTGGGCTATGCCGAGATGCTTCAAGTGCCGTTCGTCTTTAGTTCTAACGGCGATGGATTTCTGTTCCATAACAAAATAGCCAAAGATGGAGTGATTGAGAGAGAGTTGGCTTTGCACGAATTCCCATCGGCCGAAACGCTGTGGCAGTGGTGGGCAGAACACAGAGGCCTAAATCAGAAACAAAACGAACTGGTCACTCAGGATTATTACAGCGACGGTAGCAACAAAACGCCACGCTATTATCAACTATTGGCGATTAATAAAACTATCGAAGCTATAGCCAATGGGCAGAACCGCATTTTGCTGGTTATGGCGACTGGTACGGGCAAAACCTTTACCGCCTTCCAAATCATCTGGCGGTTGTGGCGCTCAAAAGTCAAAAAGCGGATTCTATTTCTAGCTGACCGCAATATATTGGTCGATCAGACTATGACCAACGACTTTAAACCGTTTGGCGCGGCCATGACCAAGATCCAAAAGCGCCAAGCCAATAAATCCTACGAAATCTACCTTTCTCTCTATCAGGCCGTCACCGGCAATGAGGAAGAGAAAAATATCTACAAGCAATTCAGCCCGGACTTTTTTGATCTTATAGTCATTGATGAGTGTCATCGTGGTAGTGCTGCGGCCGATTCTGCTTGGCGCGACATTCTTGAATATTTTTGTTCAGCAACACAGATAGGTCTGACAGCTACGCCAAAAGAAACCAAAGAAGTCTCGAACATCGACTACTTTGGTGACCCGATCTATACCTATAGCCTACGCCAAGGGATTGATGATGGCTTTCTCGCGCCATACAAAGTCGTGCGCATTGATCTGGATAGAGATTTAACAGGCTGGCGGCCCGATAAAGGTATGACCGACAAGCACGGAAATGAAATTGAAGACCGCATCTATAACCAGAAGGATTTTGATAAAACGCTCGTGCTGGAGCAACGCACACACTTGGTAGCAAAAAAAATTACCGAGTTTCTAAAGCAAACCAACCGTTTTGATAAGGCGATTGTCTTTTGCGAGAACATCGATCATGCCGAGCGCATGCGCCAGGCATTGGTCAACGAAAACGCAGATTTAGTCGCGCAAAACAGCAAGTACATCATGCGCATCACCGGTGATAACGAAGAAGGAAAAGCCGAGCTGGACAACTTTATCTTCCCGGAAAGCAAGTATCCGGTGATAGCCACTACCTCTAAGTTGATGACTACAGGAGTAGACGCCCAAACCTGCAAGCTCATTGTGCTCGACCAGCGCATTCAATCCATGACAGAGTTCAAACAGATTATCGGGCGTGGTACTCGCATCAATGAAGATTACGGCAAGTACTACTTCACCATCATCGACTTTAAAAAAGCTACTGAGCTTTTTGCTGACCCCGACTTTGACGGTGATCCGGTTCAGGTTTACGAGCCTTCCGGTTCTGATTCTCCCGTTCCGCCAGATGTTCATCTAGATGACGGTGCCGGGGAAGCGGGAGATTCAGACTTGGAATACCCCAAACCCGATGGCGAGCGCGACTGGGGTGGCATTGGTGAGCCCGGTGAAGACGAAGACGGCGGCGTGCGCCGTTACGTAGTAGCGAATGTGCCGGTAAAAGTCGCCGCAGAGCGCGTGCAATACTTTGATGCCAACGGCAAGCTCATTACGGAATCTCTAAAAGATTACACTCGTAAAGCGGTAACAAAAGAATTTGCCACAATGGATGATTTTCTTCGCCGTTGGAGCAGTGCGGAAAAGAAACAAGCCATCATTGAAGAACTTGCCGAGCATGGCGTGTTCTTTGAAGCTTTAGCTGATGAAGTGGGTGAAAAATCAGGCAAAGCGTTCGACCCTTTTGACTTGGTTTGTCACGTTGCTTGGGACATGCCACCGCTCACTCGAAAAGAGCGGGCAGAGCAGGTGAAAAAACGCAATTACTTTACGCAATACGGTGATCAGGCTCGCAAAGTGCTAGAAGCGCTACTGGACAAATATGCCGATGAAGGTGTGGCTCAGATTGAAGAAACACAGATTCTGACCATCGCGCCTTTTACCCAATTTGGCACCCCGCTGGAAATCATTCGTGCCTTTGGTGGCTTGGATCAATACCAGCAAGCCGTAAACGAACTCGAACAGGCGCTGTATAGCTCTTGAAAATAGAGAAAAAGAAAAACGTAGCGCCGAATAAAGAATATTGGAGATAGCAATACCATGTCACTCACTACCCTTATCAAATCCATTCAGGACATCATGCGCAAAGACGTAGGCGTCGATGGGGATGCCCAACGCATCAGCCAGATGGTGTGGTTGATTTTCCTGAAAATCTTTGATGACAAAGAACAGGAATGGCAACTCACCGTGCCGGGTTATAAATCTCCCTTGCCAAGCCGTTTCCGCTGGTCTGCTTGGGCGAAAGATCCCGAGGGCGTCACGGGTGAGGAGTTAATCGACTTCGTTAACAACGACCTGTTCCCAGCGTTAAAAAAGTTAGCCGTCGCAGCAGGAGTGTCGCCGCACGGCAAAGTCGTGGGTTCGGTCTTTGAGGATGCCTATAACTACATGAAGTCGGGCACCTTGCTACGCCAGGTAATCAACACCATTGAAGAAGATGTCGATTTCAACAAATCTGGCGATCGCCATTTGTTTAACGATATTTATGAAAAAATTCTGGCTGATTTGCAGTCAGCGGGTAACGCTGGCGAGTATTACATAATGTCATCTACGTTTTTATCGAGCAAATGCCACCTAGAAACCGCCGCCTAAACTGTTACCTATATTTGGTTAAGAACTACCTTTAATATCATCTCAATAAATCACTTTTCGAGTACATTGAAGAATTAGCGGATCTCTCTTGCTAAAATTGAGGCTGCCTTTAACAATACTTCTCGCTCCTCAGATATTTCTTCCAACCTAGATTCCAGCTTTTTCATTAAGAACTTACTCTTTGAGTTGTTTTTCTCCTCCCTTTTTAACTTTATCCACCGATACAGAGTGCTTGAGGAAATACCCAGTTCTCTAGCTA
>PBYL01000182.1 GCA_002729595.1 Thalassovita sp.
ATAAAGAAAATTCACTTAAAACTGCAGAAGCAAATCAAAAAAAGTTAGAAGTTAAAAATACAATTGCTAGTTTACTATCAAGTAAGCAGTTAACCATGCAAGATGTTGGTTATTACCTCTCTTATGGTTTATCTGTACAAACTGGTGAATTTGCTAGCAAAATTTTAATGCTACCTCCAACTTACAGAGATACTGAATTAACAAGTGATTTCTCTGCTGCTTTTAATCCGGTTTTTGAAAACAACCTTGTAAAAGTTGCTAGCTATAATATTGCTAATCAAAACATGCCAGCATCTACTTCTGGTGTAACCTTAACAGGTACTTATTGGGAAGAAACTGATGGATTAAAAATCATTTATAATCTGAATAATAATGGTGAGACTTCCGCCAGTATGGAAGCCAGCCTTCCTTATGAATGGCTAGAAGCTAATAATTTAGATTATATTCCCGAAAATATTCAAAAAGCCAATTTACTTGATCAACTTGAACTTAAAGCCCTAAATCCTAACATAAATGCTAAAGTAAATCAGGATTTAAACTTGCCTTTAAATATTCAAGTAAATTACCTTGGAAGCAATACAGAGAATATGTTGGCGAATTTACCTATAAAATTTTCGTTTTTAGAAGAGAATGGAAAGGTTATAGGCACAGTAAAAACCGATCGATTTGGAGTTGCAAAAGCATTTGTTGGGAGAATAACTTCTGATAAAAAAATGCAGATTATAAAGGCAGAAATAGACATTGCCAGTTTTGTAGGAATTGATGAATCATCTGCTTATTATCAAAAAATACTGCAGGAGCATCAAGTACCAACTACAAAGTTTTTCTTAAATGTAAGTGGTTTATCGATGTTTATAACAACATCCGAAACCAACATGGGACAACAATTGACCATACCTTTTATTGAACCAAGCTTAAAAGAAGCATTATCTAATAATGGATTTGCCTTTACTACAGATATGTCTCAAGCAGACTTTGCAATTGATATAAAAGCGAATGCCAGAAATGGAAATACATTTGAAGGCTTATATTTTTCCTTTGCAGATGCGACAGTGTCTGTAACAGATTTAAGTTCAGGTATGGAAGTTTACAAAGGTTCCTTTAAAGATATTAAAGGAGGAAGTGTAAATTATGAAAGAGCAGGTATTGCTGCTTTAAAGAAAATTGCAGAAAAAGTTAGCTCTGAGATGCTCTCTGAGCTAAAAAAATCATAACTATTAATAACCTATTTTTCATATTTTCGTTAACTTCAATGCAATTAAATTTTTAGTGATTCTCATATTATTTTTTTGCTATTATTCACATAAAAGGAGAAATAAAATACAACCTAAAGTTAAATTCCCCGTATAAAATTTCAAACATCAATTAATATTAGTTATTTATTACTACTATTTTGAATTACACTCAAATTTTATAAAAATGAAAAAACAATTCATTCTACTATTTTCTTTTTTGTTGTCTTTTGGTATGGCAAGCATTTCTTTCGCTCAACAACCTGATCTAAAAAAGAAAGACCTAAAAGCGATGAAAGAAGCTCGTAAGCAAGGTAAAAAAATGAAAAAAGATGGTTGGGACGTTGCTCCAGGTGCACTTCCATTAGAGAAATCTCTTGAGCGTTCTTGGGCTATGTTACTTGATTACAATGAAGAGGGTAAAAAGAAATATTTAGATGCAGATGGTAACGCAGTAGCTGAATCTAAATCAGCAGCAGATTTACAAGCTTTAGAATTAGCTAAATTAAACTTAGCTGGTCAAATTGAAACTCAAGTTGCAGCATTAATCGAAGCTTCTGTAGCTAACCAACAGTTAACAAGAGAAGAAGCTGCTTCAGTAACTAAAGTAGTTGCAGGTTCTAAAAACATGATTAAAAACGTAATTAACGAAGTTGATCCTGTTTACAAAGTGTACAGAGAAGTAGGAAGAAAAAATGTTGAAGTTCAACTAAAAATCTTCTACGATCGTGACAACGCAATGAACGGTGCTAAAAAAGTTATCAGAAACAAACTGGAAGAAGAAACTAACATCATCCACGAAAAACTTGATAACATCCTCGATTTAAAATAATAATTTAAAAATATAAATTAAAGGTTGGTTAATTTGGCTACAATCAAATTTTCCAACCTTTTTTTTTAAATGAAGATAAAATGTGGAGCCTCGTTAAATCATCCCAAACATATTTAGTCTTAACTGCACTTATACTTACTGTTCAATTTTCTTATGCTCAAAAAGCTAAACTGGTAAATGTATCAGGAAGTGCCGAAATCAGAATGGAAGAGGCAAATTGTATAGGTGAGGCTAAACAAAGAGTAATAGATGCTGCTAGAATTAATGCGCTTGAGAAGGTATTCGGAAGAGTGATTGTACAAGGTACAAATACTTATATTGAAAATATACAAAGTGGCGACAGAGTACAAACAAATACCCAAATGAACACTATTGGTAATTCAATGGTAAAGGGTGAAATTGTTGAAATGGAGATCGAAAAGCTTGAATGGATTACAAGAGATCAAGAAAACACTACTGGAATTAGTAATGAACTTTGGCTATTTTGTGAAATTAAAGGTAAAGCCAGAGAAATTTCTGAAGCAGAAACAGCTTTTGAGATATTTCCGATGAATTGCATCACAGAGAATTGCGTAACAAGTAATTTTCATAACCGAGACAGGATGTATTTTAACTTTAGAACTCCTGTAAAAGGCTATCTCAGTATCTATATGGAAGATAATGAAGATGGTAGAGTTTATAGACTATTCCCTTATAGCAAGATGAATGGCGATATGGAAAACGCGGTTCCTGTAAAATCAGATGTAGAATACATTCTTTTCTCAGAAGACCATCACAAGAACTACTTCCCTGATTTAAGTAGAAGTATTGTTGACCCTATTGTTGCTTATACTACTAAAGAAAAGTTATTTAATAGAGTATTTGTAATTTTCTCTGAAGAAGAATACAAAAAGCCTATTTTAGAAGTAAATCCTGAAGCTGGAGGTATTAAAACAATAGATCCAGACCGATTCCATAAATGGATTTCTCAAAATGAAAGAAATCCAAAATTTCAGGTAAGTAATCTGGATATTACTATAAGCAAATAATTAAATTATGAAGAAGGCAAAACAAGACTAACCTCATTAACCTGATTGATAGAATTAAATCTAATGTGGTAACTTTTGCCTTCCTTTCCCTCTTTTTCTTCACATTGAGCTCCGGGTTCTATAAAGTAGATATAAAACTTTTGACTTCTCTCAAAAAGTTGAACTTTATCTGGAGCACCTAGAAGACTTCTAATTTCGGTTTCACTTAAGCCAATTAACTGATCTTTAACAGCCTCTAAGTTACCTTGTATCTTTAATCTTTCACCACTACAACCATTTTTATCTTGTCTCCAAGTGCTGCTACTAAACTCTTCTTCAGATATACTATGCCCTGTGCAAGCACTTAGAACAAAGAATAATAAGAGATAAATATATTGTTTTGTTGTAAATAGCTTATTTGAACTAATCATTTTAATCTTTCTTTCCACTTACTGCTACCAGCTTTATTTTGAATCGCATTTGTAGTTTCGCTCGCTCCTGTTTTTTGCAAATACTCGTAAATCAATACTGAAGCAGCCTGATATTCCTGCTCAGATAATTCTTGAGAAAGTACTTCAGGAGTAAAAAACTTCTCTACAAACTTGGTGGTAAATTTACCACTTACAAACGAATCGTGTGCTAAAACAAATTGACAAAATGGTAATGTTGTTTTAATTCCACTAATATCATACTCTTCAATAGCTCTAAGCATTCTTGCAATGGCTTCATCTCTGTTTTTAGCATGCACAATAAGCTTTGCAATCATTGGATCATAAAATATAGGAATAGGCATTCCTTCTTCATAGCCATCATCTACTCGTACACCTAAACCTTGTGGTCTTTGGTAAATATTTAATGTACCAGTATCTGGCAAAAAGTTATTTTCTGGGTCTTCTGCATACACTCTCACCTCTATCGCATGGCCTCTTTTCTCAATTTCTTCTTGAGAAAAACTCAACTCACTCCCTTCTGCAATTTTAATTTGCTCTTTCACCAAATCAATTCCTGTGATCATTTCTGTAACAGGGTGCTCTACTTGCAAGCGAGTATTCATCTCTAGAAAATAATAATTCAGATTTTCATCCATGATGAACTCCACAGTACCTGCACCAAAATAATTACAAGCCTTTGCTACGTTTATAGCATCTTTACCCATCTGAGCTCTTTTCTCTTCTGTAATCACTTTAGAAGGGGCTTCTTCAATAACTTTCTGGTGTCTTCTCTGTACAGAACATTCTCTCTCGAACAAGTGAACAATATTTCCGTGTTGATCACCTAAAACTTGTAGTTCTATATGCTTAGGAGATGTAATATATTTTTCTATAAAAACAGAACCGTCACCAAATGCTGATTGTGCTTCACTTACAGCTCTTTCCATCTGCTCTTCAAAATCTTCCTCTTTCTCAACTACTCTCATTCCTTTACCACCACCACCTGCACTCGCTTTAATTAAAATAGGGTAACCAGCTTCCTGCGCTTTCTTTTTTGCAAGATTAATATCTGTAATTGCTGTGTCCGTTCCGGGAACTAGAGGAATATTATAAGCTTGCACGGCTGATTTTGCAGCTAACTTATCACCCATTACTTTTATCGCTTCAGGAGAAGGTCCAATAAATTCGATTCCAGCTTCGCTTACTTTTTTTGCAAATTCAGCATTTTCAGAAAGAAATCCATAACCTGGATGTATTGCATCTACATCTAATGAAAGTGCTACATCTATGATTTTATTACCTAAAAGATAAGATTCGGTTGAAGGGGATTTGCCTATATGGCAAGCATAATCGGCGAGTTTAACATGAGAAGCATTTCTATCAGCATCACTATAAACGGCAACTGTTTCAATTCCCATTTCTTTTGCAGAGCGAATAACCCTTACAGCAATTTCACCTCTATTGGCTACAAGTATTCTTTTAAATTTTTTCTTAGAAGTATTCATCAACAAACATATTTACTTATGTCGATAAATATACAATTTAAATGTAATGAATATATAAAAAGGGAAGATTTTAGGTGGGATTTCTGTAAAATAAAAACACAAGGGTAGAAGTAAATCTACCCCTTGTGATTCTTTCAACCAGCTATGAAAAAAGAAATACTTAACACAAAGCATTAAATATTTACTATTGTATTACAAATGTATAAATATATTTGAAAACGCAAACTAAAGAGGTCAAAAAAAACTCGACGTGTGGAACTTTTTTTCTTTAGAATTCATCTTCTTTCCTTTTTCCAAGATTCCTTTTTGTTTTTTCAAGAAAAAAACAATGAAAACAAGCTAAATTTTAGTTTTATTTCAGATGTAAGAATTTAGACCGAATTGAAAAAATTATCTAAAAAAATAGAAATCTGATTCCAATCACCTATAAAAAAATAAATTAGGAATATAAATGCCACAGTAAACACTCCGGCAAGACCAATTGAAAGTGCCGCAGCAGTACCTGTAGTTTCACCTTCTTCTACAGCTCGAGCAGTTCCAATACCATGTGCAGCAGTACCCATTGCTAAACCTCTTGCAAAAGCATCTTTTATTTTTAACAGATTAAGAAAAGAAGGACCTACTACCGCACCAAATACTCCAACAGCAATTACAATAGCTGCTGTTAGTGCAACAATGCCATTTGTTTTCTCAGATACTCCAATTGCAATTGGGGTTGTTATTGATTTTGGAGCTAGTGTAGCAATTATTTCACTCTCTGCTCTCAAGAAATAAGCTATTATTGTAACACTTACAATTCCTGCAAGACTTGCTAGAGATACACTCCAAAAAATTGCTTTAAGATTTTTCCTTATCAAATCCCATTGTTGATATAGCATGAAACCTAATGCTACAACAGATGGACCTAAAAAGAACGAGATAACAGACACACTCTTAGAATATTCAGCTACAGGAATTTTCCCTACTTTTAATATTATTATTATACAAGTAACACTTACTAATACTGGATTTAAAAGCGGAGATTTAAATCTTTTGTATAGCATTAATGCGAAATAATAAATCATCAAGGTTATACTTACCCAAAGTATTTCAGTTGAAAATCCCATTATCTCTTTTTCAATAATAAAAAAACGTATGCAGCCACAAGCATTACAATAAGAGAACTTATTACAGGAGCCAATACAATTACCAACAAATTATCCATTAATAAGCTTTCATATGCTAATAAGCCTACTCCTGCTGGTATAAAAAATAAATTTAACAAACCGATTAGCTGCTTGGAGATACCTTCTACTGTATCTTTCTTTATTAATCCGTATTGTAAACCAGCAAACATAAATAACATGCCTATTACATTGCCAGGCACAGGAATATTGAGATAGTAACTAATAAGCTCGCCAATTGCATACAGCAGCATGATAATTACTAAACCTTTTAAAAATTGAGGCATCGATATTAAGTTTAATTCAGCAGTTATTCTTTAAAATAATTTCAATAAAAAAAGCCACTTAATAAATTAAGTGGCTCAAAATAATTAATTAAATATATTTTTTACTCTGCTTCTATCAGATAGTAGTTTTTCTTGCCTTTTTGAACAAGGAGATATTTACCTTGTAAAAGCTCATGATCAACTAATGCATCTGCCGACGTAATTTTTTCTTTATTTATACTAACTCCACCATTAGCAATCATTTTTCTAGCTTCTCCCTTAGAAGAGAAAACTGAAGTTTGTTCTGCCAAAAATGTTAAAACATCAGGTTTGCCAGAAACACTATCTTTAGATACAGTGAAACGATCTACCCCTTCAAATACCTCAAGCAATAACTTTTCGTCTAAAGATTTTAATGCTTCAGTTACTCCAGATTTTTTGAATAAAATTGCTGAGGCACTTACTGCATTTTCGTAATCTTTCTCAGAGTGTATTCTAGTAGTAATATCTTGAGCAATAATTCTTTTTAATCCATTAGGATTGTTTTCGTGCTCTTTTTCAAAATCTTCGATCTCTTCTTTAGAGAATAGCGTAAATACACGTAAAACTTTTGATATCTCTGTATCTGCTATATTAAGCCAGAACTGATAAAATTTATAAGGTGAAGTTCTTTCTGCATCTAACCACACATTACCAGACTCACTTTTTCCAAATTTACTTCCATCAGCTTTTGTTAAAAGTGGTGTTGTAAGCGCATATGCCTCACCGCTTTCCATTCTTCTTATAAGCTCTGTACCAGAAGTAATGTTTCCCCACTGATCTGATCCACCCATTTGCAATGTAATGCCTTCTTCTTTGTAAAGGTGGCAAAAATCGTAAGCTTGCAATAACTGATAAGAAAACTCTGTAAAAGAAATACCTTTATCTTCTAATCTGGTTTTTACAGAATCTTTAGCCATCATATAGCTTACAGATAAGTGCTTACCTACATTTCTTAGAAACTGTAGAAATCCTATTTCTTTAAACCAATCGTAGTTATTAACTATTACAGCAGCATTGTCACCACAATCAAAATCTAAAAATTTCTCAAGTTGTGATTTTACCCCCGCTTGGTTTTCTCTCAGGGTTGCCTCATCTAGCAAGTTACGTTCTTTGGATTTTCCAGAAGGGTCACCGATCATACCGGTCGCTCCACCTACTAAAGCATAGGGTTTGCCACCTGCTAACTGTAACTGTTTTAAAAGCATTACAGTAGCCAAATTACCAATATGTAACGATGAGGCGGTAGGATCAAAACCGATATATCCTTTTACCATCCCCTTTTCAAAATGCTCTTTCAATCCAGGAGTGGTATCATGCACCATACCTCTCCATGATAATTCATCCAACAAATTTTTCATGCCCGCAAATTTAGGGATTGTTTCAATTTAGACTATAAAAAATCTAAAAATTGCCCAGTAATTTTTATGACAGTAAAAAACTTAATAGCCAATCACGGTAATTGTGTCTGATTCTATAATATTGCTGTCTTGCAAATCTCGATCTGCAATTTGTATTTCAAACTTAATTACATCCCCTTCACTTAAAGGACTAGTACCACTAGACGGCAATAAGATAAAAGAGTATTCTAAGTCTCCTTCAATTGGTTTTTCTTTTTCAGACTCACTTAAATGAGGAAAAACTCCTGAAAAACTAGATTCATCCGGATACTCTACCAACTCAAATACTTCGTCTTCATTCTTTTTGTAAACATCAATAAAATAGTTATTTCGATATTTATTAAGTGTAGAATCACCAGTATCGCTTACAATATAATCTGCAAAGTCTTCATTGTCAGCATCTTCTCCATTTA
Source organism: Thalassovita sp. (assembly GCA_002729595.1). Lineage (GTDB taxonomy): Bacteria > Bacteroidota > Bacteroidia > Cytophagales > Flammeovirgaceae > Chondrinema. Next base: position 8,289 of record PBYL01000182.1, read on the forward strand.
AATCTAAACCTAGGTTACCATCACCATCTTGAAATGTAATGGTTATTTCTACACCACCTTGTGGTTGGTCAAAAGCATCCAATATGGTATACTGTTCAATTGATTTAAAGCCAATCTCAGGAACATCAGAATATTCAGGTTCTGAGAAACAACCTCCTAAAAATAAAAGTAAAATTGCTGATATATAGCGGTGTGATTGCATGATTAAAGTAAAAAATTAAGCTCTCAAAATTAGGACATTATGTATACTAACACACAAAAGACAAAAAATATCCCACAAAAAATCTATATGTTTAAAACTTCTTTTTGTCATTTTTTGTATGATTAGCATTGTGCAAATTAAGACACCAAAGTGCAACTAAAAGTTGTATAATAAATAACTTGCTTAAAGAAAATGGTTGAAAAGTTAAAAGAAGAAATATTAAAGGACAAAGATGAACAACAATTTCAAGAATTATGTCTTGAGATATTTTATTATCAGGCGAAAGAAAACTTGGTTTATAAATCATATTTAGAAGCTTTAAATATAAAGCCAGAAAAAATTAATAAAATTGAAAACATACCATTTCTCCCGATATCTTTCTTTAAAACCGCAAAAGTATTATGTAAAAATGCCAAACCAGTAATCACTTTTGAAAGCAGTGGAACTACTGGTATGCAAACAAGTAAACATTATGTTAGTGACCCTGATTTTTATAGAGTTGCTTCAGAAAAAATTTTTAATAGCTTTTATGGAAATTTAAAAGATTTTTCCATTTATGCATTACTACCATCTTACCTTGAGAGAAGTAATTCTTCGCTCATATTTATGGTACAACATTTTATAGAAAATGCCCAGCAAGATTCTGGTTTTTACCTTAATAACATTGAAAAGTTAGTAGAACAATTAGCTGAAGCAAAATCAAAAAACAAGAAAATTATACTATTAGGTGTCACTTTTGCCCTTTTGGACCTTGCAGAAAAATACGAAATTGACCTTTCGTCAGTTATAGTGATGGAAACTGGAGGAATGAAGGGTAGGAGAAAAGAAATGATAAGAGAGGAAATACACGAAATACTCAAAAAAAGATTGAATATTTCTGAGGTTCATTCAGAATACGGAATGACAGAATTGTTATCTCAGTTTTATTCTAGACAAAATGGTGTATTTTCTGGTCCAGATTGGGCAGGAATTTTGATTAGAGACGTTAGTGACCCATTTTCTGTTAATACAAGTAGACAAAATGGAACAATTAATGTTATTGATTTAGCAAACATAGATTCTTGCTGTTTTATCGAGACAAATGACATTGGAAAGTTTACTGAAGAAGGACACAAGCACTTTGAGGTAAGAGGACGACTAGATAAATCGGATATAAGGGGCTGTAACCTTTTAATTACTTAATTTGTCTTAATACAATTACTATTAGTCTAAAAAGATTATAATTTTATATAAAGATTATTTTTATTAGAATATCAACCAAAGATCAAAATAACCAATTTATATTAATTTGAAAACCTGTTTGTCATGAAGCTTAAATTGTTATTATTTTCATTTTTTCTAGCAGCTGGCTTATCTTCTTGTGCATATAAAACTTGTCCAACATATGCGAAGAAAGATATTCAAAAAATGGATAAAAAAGAGATTAAAGAAGTAGATGCCAGAGTATAAAAAAAGAGCCAGTATTTAAATACTGGCTCTTTTGCTATTAAGATGTTTTACTTTTATAAGTACTTTTCGACATCCTCTCCTGTAATTTCTTGCTGACTCATAATTACAAGTCTCTCAGTTACATTTCGAAGTTCTCTAATATTTCCAGACCAATCTGCTTCTTGTAATTTCGCAATAGCCTCCTGAGTAATATTCTTAGGACTTTCACCGTACTCCAAAGATATATCTTTTAAGAACTTATCAACTAAAAGAGGAATATCGTCTTTTCTATCATTCAAAGGTGGGACTTTAATCACAATAACACTGAGTCTATGATATAAATCTTCTCTAAATTTCTTTTTAGAAATCTCGTCTTTTAAATCTTTGTTAGTAGCAGCAAGCACTCTTACATTTACCTTAATCTCTTTATCGCCACCAACTCTAGTAATTTTGTTTTCTTGAAGGGCTCTCAACACTTTAGCCTGTGCAGAGAGACTCATATCGCCAATTTCATCTAAAAATAGCGTACCTCCATTTGCTTGTTCAAACTTACCAATACGTTGCTTTACTGCTGAAGTAAAAGCTCCTTTTTCGTGTCCGAATAATTCACTTTCTATCAGCTCTGCTGGTATAGCAGCACAGTTCACTTCTATTAAAGGAGCAGAAGAGCGTTGACTTTTTGCATGTAGCCACTTGGCCACTAACTCTTTTCCAGAACCATTTGGCCCTGTAATTAAAACCCTAGCTTCTGTAGGAGCTACTTTTTCTATAGTATCCTTTACAGTTTCTATAGGTTCAGAATCTCCTATAATATCAAAAGTTTTAGAGATTTTCTTTTTAAGCACTTTGGTTTCCTGTACTAAGTTAGATTTGTCTAGTGCATTTCTAACTGAAAGTAACAGTCTGTTAAGATCTGGCGGCTTTTGAATAAAGTCAAAGGCTCCTTTTTTTGTAGACTCAACTGCTGTATCTATTGTACCATGCGCCGATATCATAATAAACTGCATGTCTTTGCCCAGCTCCATAGCCTGCTCTAACAGTTCAATGCCATCCATTTTCGGCATTTTAATATCACAAAGTACTACATCGTAGTTATTGGCCTTTATCTTCTCCAGTGCTTCTTCTCCATCTTTGGCCTCATCTATCTTATACTTTTCAAATTCAAGAATTTCCCGAAGAGTATACCTAATACTCTTTTCGTCATCTACAATTAAAATCTTTGCCATAAGAAGTTTATCCCAATAAGGTTGTGGTTTTCAACAAATAAAAAAATAACCTTTAGTTTCAAAAAAACGGCATTTTACCACATTATTATCACTAAAAAGTTAATAGATAGTGATTAGCTCCAATATTTGCATTTTAGACTAAAAAATAACCAAATACAAACCTATAAGCCGGGTTCTGTATTTTACAATTGTAAAATCCTTATCATTTGTCTGGCATGCAGGTCGCCCCGAATGTCTATCAACTTACCCGCTTTGCTCTCTTACGACATCGAACGAGCAATTCTACTCCTGTTAACAGGAAAGACAAAGCTTATTTAGTTTTTCAACCCACAAGGTTTACCCTGCCTTTGTTGTTACCAACAAAGCGGTAGGCTCTTACCCTACCATTTCACCCTTACTCTTTTTACAAAGAGCGGTATATTTTCTGTGGCACTTTCTGTAACCATAAGGCCCCTTCTCGTTAAGAAGTGTGGTGCTCTGCGTTGCCCGGACTTTCCTCTTCTATTAAAGAAGCGATAAGACAGTTTATATTTGGCATGCAAATTTATACTTTTTTATTCCCTTGGTCAAATATCCTTTTTACTTCAGTTTTTATGAAAGGACTTGCCAGTTTATATATTTGTATTTTTAATCTCATTTTTATGCTAAGAAAAATATTTTTTCTCGCCTTATATCTGATAATACATCAAGCAAATGCTTTTGCGCAGAATGGTATCATCAGCTTTGAAAACACCAGAGCTGTGTTGGGAAGTATTTCAGAAGAGGAGTTTCCTGTTAAATATAAATTTGAATATATAGTAGCTGGTAGCGCACCAGTAAAAATATCTAAGGTGGATACAGACTGTGCTTGTACTGTATCTAATTTCTCAACAGATGCAGTAGAACCAGGCAAAAAAGGTTTTGTAGAAGTAATATTTTCTCCATACAAAGCCGGACCCTTTGAAAAATCATTTACAGTTATTGCCGAAAACGCAGTGCCACAAAAAACTGAATTGGTAATCGAAGGGTTTATTGAACCATTTTCATTGAATACAAGCATAGATTTTCCTTTTGTAAACAAAGAGAATTTAAGGTTTAGAAATAAGTATGTATTTCTGGGAAATATTACCAACCAAGGTATTATCAGACGAAATGTAGAAATCTATAATGATAATGATAGCAGTTATATCCTAGCAGATAGCATTTCTGGCCCTGATTACATAGAGATAGGGTTTAGCAATGGATTTGAGCTACCTGCTAGACAAGCAAGTAGTATTTCTTTATTTTACAATCCAGAACTTAAAAACGATTTTGGTGAGGTAACTGATAGTGTAATGCTTTATAGAATAAATGAGGAGGAAGAAATCATTTCTGCATTTACTATTGTTATTAAAGCTTCTATTCAACAACACTTTTCTGAAGGCTTCTCTGAAAGTGAATTAGGTACTTTCCCTAAGCTAGTACTGTCTGACACAATAATTAACCTAGGTAACATATCCCTTAGTGAGGAGAATGATAAAATTGTGGAATTTGTGATTTCAAATAGTGGAGAAACTGAACTCGAAATTCAAAAAATTGTAACTAATTACGGTTGCGAAATCTATAAAATAGATAAAAGAACTATAGAGCCATTCGATTTTACTAATCTTAAAATTGCTGTAAAAGATATTGGCAAAAAAGGAACTCAAGATAGATCTGTGCTCATTTACTGTAATGACCCAAACAATACAGTAAAACAGCTTACTATCAAATTAAATGATAGAGAATAGATTATAATCGACGAGCATATAAACAAAAAAGCCAGCTTTAAAAGCTGGCTTTTTTGTTATAAAAACTTTGTTGTGATTAGTAAACCTCACAATTAGGATTAGCATTTACAAATTTTTGAATATGCTCATCTGTAACCTTAGTATCCTCACAATAAACAATAGACAAGCTACTAATGCCATTTAATGGATCAAGGCTACTCACACCAGTGTGTTGAAATACTACTTCTCTTAAGTTTTTCATGTTTTTAAGTGGAGAAAGGTTACTTACACTCGTTCTTAAAAAAGATATTTCTACAATCGAAGCAATATCACCTAAAGGATCTAGGCTACTTACCTTTGTGTTGTTACAATATAAAACCTCAAGATTTTTCAAATTAGCAAGTGGCGATAAATCCTCAACCGGAGTATTTGAACAATCAATCACTTCTAAACCAACCAAATCTTTCAGTGGGCTTAAGTCTGTTATTTTTGTTTTATAAATCTCAAGCTTTTTAAGACTTGTAAGTTTAGCTAATGGAGACAAATCCAAAACTTTAGTTTGACCTATATTTAGGTTACGTAACTCTTCCAACTCACTAAGTGGCTCAAGGCTTAAAATAGCCGTTTGATCACACCATAAAGATTTAAGATTTTTAAGTTCTTTAAGCGGCTTTAAACTTGTAATGGTAGTCATAGAACAGTCTATAGCATCCATTGCATAAATCTTGTCGAAATCAGCTTTTGAAGGATTTTCATCAACTCCCACATTAGAAACAAAAAAACGTTTCCAAGCAGGTTCTAGCCCTTTCCACCAGGTTTCGTTTATTCCATGTTCTTTATTAGGAATATTGGTTGGGGCAAATGAAAAAAGTTGGCTTGATACACATATAAGTATCAATAGATTTAATGCTCTAACCATATTATTATACATTGACATAACATTTTGAATCCGAAAAAGAATACTCTTTCAAATTATTGAACGCATTAGTGTCAATTGTAATACAGTATAGTGTAGTTAAGAATTGATTTTATTAAAAAAAACAGCTAATTGCCAAATATTAATGATACTTATAAATCTAGAAGTAGTACAAAATTTACTTTTTATTCAGCTTAATTTCAAAAAGCTTTGTCCACCACTTACCTGTAACATATAACTTATCCTTGTCTTTATCGTAGGCAATTCCGTTAAGTACATCACCTTTTTGAGGAGTTATTGCTTTTTCTCGTAAGCCTGACAAATCAATTTCGCCCAAAATCTTTCCACTTTTTGGGTCTATTCTTACAATACGATCTGTCTGCCAGATATTTGCATAGATTTCACCATCAATAAATTCTAACTCATTCAGTTGATCAACTGGCCCTTTATTATTATAAACCTCAATTCTTTTTACTTCTGTAAAAGAACTCGGATCCATGTAAAATAGCGTGTTAGAGCCATCACTCATTATCAAATAAGTACCATCTGTTGTAAGTCCCCAACCTTCTGTAGCATATTGGAAATCTCTTTTATATTGGAATGTCTTTTTATCGTAAACTTTACCAACTCTAGATTGATAGGTTAACTGAAAAATTTCATTGTTAAAAATGACAATACCTTCTCCAAAAAGAGTGGCATCTAATTCTCTAAATTGAATTATTTCGCCAGTTTTAATATCAACTTTTCTTAACGAAGAACTTCCTTTTCTTCCAGTTCCTTCAAATAATTCTCCATCTACAATTAGCAAACCTTGTGTCCATGCATTGCCATCGTGCGGGTATTCATTTATGATATTGTAAGTATATTCTTCTGGAACAATATCAGAAAAAAGCTCGATTGTTTCTTGCCTTCTGTCTTTAGTTTGGTCGGCAAGGTTACTCATTGCTGTTACAATGTGCTTTCCTGTTCCTAATTCTTCAGTATTAAAACCAAAACTAAATGGCTCAGTATCAGTAATAAGTTTTTGTCTACCGTCTATTAACCAAGTTACAGTATCGATGCCCGGAACTCCTTTTAATGGGATAATACTTAAAGCAATGCTATCACCTGTTTTAAAGGTTTCTGCTTCAGTCTCAAACTTAATTCCGGTAACTGGTTTCTTTCTCAATTCCAGTTGCTTTCTTTCCTTCTTTTCTTCCTTATTAAGTTTTGGAGGTTTGTTAGTGTCGCCGCAGCTACTTGCTGCTAAAATGAGGATTAGTACGACTAAAAATAGATTTCCAGAAAATTTCAATTCTAAAAAATGTTAGCTTAAAAATTAAAAAACGATCTCAGTAGATCTATAAATATAAACCAAACCGAGATCGTCTTATTTAAATATTTTCTAAAAAATTAAACTTATTAGTTAAGCTGACTTAATTTAAAAGTACGCTCAATGGTGTTAAACCCGTCTCCTACTGGATTTCCTTCACCATCTACTAATTCTAATTTAATAGTGTTATCTCCCATTGGAAGACCTTCTACAAAATATGGAGTCCAAGTATCGAACATAAATTCTGTAGAGCCATTAATAGTAGCTTTTACTTTATTACCACTTGCAGAAATATCAGTATTTACTAGATAGAAATCTAAAAGAAGTTTTTTAGTGTCGTCGCCACTATACTCACCTTTTGGTCTGCTATAAAAAAGTAAAGGTTGGCTTAAATCTGTTTCGTCAGTTGCACTACCTACATTAAACTGAGTTAATACATAAGCATCGTCAGTTTTAATACTTTCGTGGTAAGAACGAGAGATAAATGAAAGGGCAACATAGTGTCCGTCTTTCAAATCAACATCAAACTTGTTTTCGTATTTAGCAATGTAAGGCTCGTTGTTAAGAATTAAGTGAATGTGCTGACCTTTTCCAGAGTTAGCGCAGTCTTTTTGTGAGGCATCAGTAGTTTGAGCTCCTAATTCATAATTAGTTACAGTATAATCAAAAGTATTACTTCCAGCAGTTAACGTTTCGTTTAATGTCGGTGCATTAAGCTCTAGTTTAGCATCTGGAAACTCTGGAGATGAAGATGCTGGATATATTTTGATACCGTCTTTTTCCATTACAGTTGCATCGGTAGAAGCAGTAGTCTCTTGAGTAGTTTCAGTCGTGTCGCTTTCTTCCTGTGCGTTATTTGTTTGTTGTCCGCTACAAGCATAAAAAAACAAGCTAAGCACAGTTAATAAATTCACTAAATAGTTTTTCATAATTCAGTTTTTAAATATTAGGTTTATTCTTCTAATAGTATAAATTAATTAGAGAGCATATGGTTTTTGAAATGTAAAAATGCGATGAAAAAATGAAAAACCTTAATTTTGCAGACATTTATCATTATTTATAAAAAAATTAAACTCTCTGATAGCTAAATTGATTTATTTTGAAGAAAACTAGTCGAAAATTGACTATTTTATAAAAGAGTAACTAATAAAAAAATATGAAACTATACAACGAAATTCCTTCCCTTGACCTAAACGATTTCACTTCTGGTGATCCTGAGAAAAAAGCAGCTTTTGTAAAAGCTTTAGGAGATGCCTATAACGAAATTGGGTTTGTTGCGATAAAAAATCATGGATTAACAGATGAGATGACCCATAAGCTTTATTTTAATGTAAAAGCTTTTTTTGGTTTAAGAGATGATTTAAAACAAAAATACGAAAAGGCAGAATTACAAGGTCAGAGAGGTTATATCGGCAAAGGTAAAGAGCATGCTAAAGGCAGAACAACCGGAGACTTAAAAGAATTTTTCCATATTGGGCAAGAAAAATTTGAAGGTGATGAAGTAACTGCCGAATATCCAGAAAATATTTGGCCAGCTGAACTTCCAGAATTCCAGACTATTGGAAACAAAGTGTTTCAAACTTTGGAAGAAACTGGCTTACATATGCTTCGTGCAATTGCTATCTACCTTGGCTTAGACGAAAACTTTTTTGATGATAAAGCTAGCAAAGGAAATAGTATTTTAAGACCTATACATTACTATCCGATTCCTAATCCAGAAGAAGTGCCAGATGATGCAGTAAGAGCTGCTGAGCATGGTGATATTAACCTTATCACTTTATTAATGGGAGCTAGTGCAGATGGTTTACAAGTTTTAAGACGCGATGGTGAGTGGATTCCGATTACTGCACTTCCAGATCAAATTGTGGTAAACGTGGGTGATATGTTAGACAGATTGACAAACCATAAATTAAAATCTACTATACACAGAGTGGTTAATCCGCCAAAAGATAAAATGAATTCTTCAAGATATTCTATCCCATTCTTTATGCATCCTCGCTCAGATATGGACTTAACTTGTTTAGAAAGTTGTATTGATGAAGAAAACCCTAAAAAATACAGCGATATGACAGCAGGCGAGTTTTTGGCAGAAAGATTAGCAGAAATTGGATTTGGGAAAAAATAATTGCTTTTCCCAAATACTTTATCCTTTGTTTTATGTTATATGGATAGACATTTGTCTCTACTCAACATGTAATTCTCTATCAATTTTTTTAATCCTAATAATTAAAC